>CAMLKO010000360.1 GCA_946480495.1 uncultured Caulobacteraceae bacterium | reverse complement strand
GGCGAGACGCGCTGGCGCCTCGCCCTGCCGTGGCCGAAGGTCGAGAGCGACCTCGACCTGGTGGAGCTGCGCCGCTAGCGGCAGATGCGCCGCGTGGTGTAGCCGCCGTAGTACCGATCCCAGCTGCGGGTCGTGTAGCAGCGCTGGTAGCCGTAGCCGCTGCCGCCGTAGTAGCCGCCGCCGTAGTAGGGCTGGCTGTAGCCGCCGCCATAGTAGGGTTGGCCGTAGCCGCCGTAGTAGGGCTGGTTGTAGCCGTACGAGCTGTAGCCGCGGTTGTAGTAGCCGCCGTTATAGTAGCCGTTGTCGTAGCTGTGGTGGTTGCTGCTGCTCGCCAGCGCCGCGCCTAGGATGAAGCCGACGACGCCGGCGGCGATGGCGGCGCCCGCCACGTCGTTGTTGTCGTGCCCGCGATAGTAGTCGCGGTAGTCATAGGCCGATGCGGCCGTCGAGAACGCCACGGCGCTGATCGCGGTCGTGGCGGCCAGGGTCAGGGTCAGTGCTTTGCGCATAGAGGGGCTCCTTCGATGCGGAGCATGGCGGCGCTTATCTGAACGCTGCTTGAATGGTTTCGTCAGGTTAACCTTTTGACGCGGGTTGGGGGCGCCGCGCGGGGCCGAAGCGGCCTATATCGGGAGGGTGGAAACCGAGGTCGAAAACAGGCTGAAGGGCGCGGACCTGATCCGCGACGAGGTCAGGCGTCTGCCCGACGCGCCCGGCGTCTACCGCATGATCGGCGAGGACGGGGAGGCGCTCTACGTCGGCAAGGCGCGCTCGCTGAAGAAGCGGGTGGTGCAGTACGCGCAGGGCCGCTTCCACACCCAGCGCATCGCCCACATGGTGGCGGCCACGCGGTCGATGGAGTTCACCACCACCCGCACCGAGACCGACGCCCTGCTGCTCGAGATCAACCTGATCAAGCAGCTGAAGCCCCGCTTCAACGTCCTGCTGCGCGACGACAAGTCCTTCCCGGAGATCGTCATCCGCCGCGACCACGAAGCGCCGCAGCTGCGCAAGCACCGGGGGGCGCATACGATCAAGGGCGACTACTTCGGCCCGTTCGCCTGCGCCTGGGCGGTGAACCGCACGCTGAACACGCTGCAGAAGGCCTTCCTGCTGCGGTCGTGTTCGGACAGCGTCTACGAGACCCGCACGCGGCCCTGCATGCTGCACCAGATCCGCCGCTGCTCGGCGCCGTGCACGGGCCTGATCGCGGTGGAGGACTACAACCGCCTCGTCGACGAGGCCGAGGCCTTCCTGCGCGGCAAGAGCCGGGCGGTGATGGCCAGGATGAGTTCGGAGATGCAGGCCGCCTCCGACGACCTGGAGTTCGAGCGCGCCGCGCGCCTGCGCGACCGCATCCGGGCCCTGTCGTCGGTGGCGCAGGAGACGCAGGTCAACCCGGAGACCGTCGACGAAGCCGACGTCTTCGCCCTGCACGCGGAGGGGGGGCAGGCCTGCGTGCAGGTCTTCTTCTTCCGCGCCGGCCAGAACTGGGGCAACCGCGCCTACTTCCCCCGCGTCTCGACGCTGGTGGAGGAGGGCCGGGACGAGAACGCGGAGATCATGTCGGCCTTCCTCGGCCAGTTCTACGAGGACAAGCCGATCCCCCGCCTGATCCTCGTCAACGTCGAACCCACCGACTGCGCGCTCTTGTCAGAGGCTTTCGGCATCAAGTCCGGCCGCAAGGTCGAGATCTGCCTGCCCAGGCGCGGCGAGAAGAAGCAGCTGGTGGCGCACGCGCTGACCAACGCCCGCGAGGCGCTGGGCCGCAAGATGGCCGAGAGCTCGGCCCAGTCGAAGCTGCTGGCCGGCGTCTGCGAGGTCTTCGGCCTGGAGGCCCAGCCCGAACGGATCGAGGTCTACGACAACAGCCACATCATGGGCACCAACGCGGTGGGCGCCATGATCGTCGCCGGTCCCGAGGGCTTCCAGAAGAACCAGTACCGTAAGTTCAACATCAAGAGCACCGAGCTCACCCCCGGCGACGACTACGGCATGATGCGCGAGGTCCTGCGCCGCCGCTTCGCCCGCCTCGTGAAGGAGGAGGAAGCCGGCGAACCCGCCGTCCGCCCCGACCTCGTCCTCATCGACGGCGGGGCCGGCCAGTTGGCGGCGGCGACGGAGATCATGGCCGACCTCGGCGTCGACGACATCGCCGTCGTCGGCGTCGCCAAGGGGCCGGACCGGGATGCGGGGCTGGAGCGCTTCTTCATCCCCGGCAAGGCGCCGATGATGCTCGAGCCCAAGTCGCCGGTGCTCTACTACCTCCAGCGCCTGCGCGACGAAGCCCACCGCTTCGCCATCGGCTCGCACCGCGTGCGCCGCACGATGGAGATGAAGCGCAACCCGCTCGACGAGATCGAGGGCGTCGGCCCGGGCCGCAAGCGCGCCCTGCTGCACGCCTTCGGATCGGCCCGCGGGGTCAGCCGCGCCTCGGTCGAGGACCTGGCGAAAGTGGAGGGCGTAAGCGTGCCGTTAGCCCAACGTATCCACGCCTACTT
>CAMLKO010000359.1 GCA_946480495.1 uncultured Caulobacteraceae bacterium | reverse complement strand
CTGCTCACCGTTCACTGCGGCTGCCCGGAAGATGAGGCGCCGCAACAGCGGTCGCCGCATGGACTGCACGTGCTGGTGGTCGACGACAACCGCACGAACCAGATGGTGGTGGAGGCGATACTGGGTATGCACGGCTGCACGATCCATCTGGCGTGTGACGGCGAAGAGGCGGTGCGCCTGATAGGCGGCGGGCTGCGCTGCGACGTCATACTCATGGATATCCAGATGCCGGTGATGGACGGCATGACCGCCACGCGTCACATCCGGGCGATGCCCGGTCCGGCAAGCGCGGTGCCCATCGTCGCCCTGACCGCCGCCGTGGAGCCGGGGCAGGAGGCCGCATGTTTGGCCGCCGGCATGGACGGCTTCGTGCCCAAGCCCATCGAACACCGCGTGCTGCTGAGCGCAATCGTCGAAGTGACGGCGCCAAGGGCCTACCTTCAGCCGATGCGGATTTCCGTATAGGATTCTCCAGCCGCCCTTGTCTTAGCAGGCAGACGCCATGTGGGCGGCGGGGGCGTGATGCTCGAGCAGGAGAGCCTGAAGGACTGGTTCTGTGCGGAGGTCCTGCCGCTCGAGCGGGCGCTTACCCGTTTCATCGGCCGCAACTGGCGCAATCCCGCCGACGTCGCCGACCTGCGCCAGGAGATCTACGCCCGCGTCATCGAGGGCGTCGCGCGCTCCGGCCTTCCGCTGCAGGCCAAGGCCTATGTCTTCACCACCGCGCGCAACCACCTCATCAACTGCGCGCGGCGCGGTCAGGTGATCTCGCTGGAGTCGGTCGTGGAGCTGACCGGCGCGCAGGTGGCCATCGATGCGCTCACCCCTGACCGGGTGGTCTCCGCCCGCGAGGAGCTGACGCGCCTGTCCGCCGCGCTCGACCGCCTGCCGCCGCGCTGCCGCGAGATCGTGATGCTGCGCAAGATCGAGGGGCTGACCCAGAAGCAGGTCGCCGCGCGCCTTGGCATCGCCGTCGGCACCGTCGAGCAGCAGATGGTGTTCGGCATGCGCGCGGTCGTGGACTTCATGCTGGGCGGCTCCGGACGGCTGAAGCGGCCTTCGCCGGCGGCCCGGTCGCGGGAGGGCCGTCAATGACCCCCTCCACCCGCGTCGAGGAAGAAGCTGGCCGCTGGCTGCTGCGCCAGGAAGAACCGGGCTGGACCGACGCCGACCGCGCCGCGCTGGAGGCCTGGCTGGCGGAATCGGCGGCCCATCAGGCGGCCTTCTGGCGGCTGGAGCACGGCTGGCGCCGCGCCGACCGCCTGGCCGCGCGGCCACTGCCGGCGGCTGAGACGAAGGCGCCGTGGCGGCGCCGCTTCGCGCCGCTCGCCGCTTCGCTCGTGGCGATGATCGGCGCGGGGGTGTGGCTGGCGCACGACGCGGCCGGCCGGGTCTATGCGACCGACGTCGGCGGCCACGAGGTCGCGCCGCTGCCCGACGGCACGCGCGTGGAGCTCAACACCGACACCAGGCTGCGCGCCGACGTCACCCGCGAGCACCGCGAGGTCTGGCTCGACCGGGGCGAGGCCTATTTCGAGGTGGCCCACGACAAGGCCCACCCCTTCACCATCTACGCCGGCAAGCGGAAGGTCACCGTGCTCGGCACCAAGTTCTCCGTGCGCCGCACGGGCGACGAGGTGCAGGTCACGGTGGTCGAGGGCAAGGTGCGGGTCGATCCGGTCGATGCGCCCAAACCCACCCCGCCGGCGGTGCTGACGCCCGGCCAGATCGCCATCGCCAAGGGCGCCGCCACGCTGGTGACGCCCAAGACCGTCGCGGCCGCCCAGAGCGAGCTCAGCTGGCGCCAGGGCATGCTGGTGTTCGACCAGTACACGGTCGAGCGCGCGGCCGAGGAATTCAATCGCTACAATCGCCGCAAGATCATTGTCACCAGCCCCGAGGCTGCGGCGATCCGCATCGGCGGGACCTTTGAAACCGACAACGTCGACGGCTTCGTCGAACTCCTGCAGCAGGGCTACGGCCTGAAAATCGAAAAAACGGACGACGCCGTAAAAATCACCGGCTGAAGTGTATAGGAGCTTCCAGTTTGCCTTGTCCCAGTAATCAGCGGCGCGAACAAAGCCCGCGAATACCAGGGGGGAAAGCGAACATGTACGGCTCAAGATCTCTGCGCTCGGTGCTGGCGAGCGGCGTCTGCGCCATGGCGATCGCCACGGCTGCCGGCGCGCATGCCGAAAGTCGCGACTTCAACGTGCCGGCCGGCGACCTGCAGGCGGCGCTGGACAGCTACGCGGCGCAGGCCGGGGTGCAGCTGCTCTACAAGGTCGACCTGGTGAAGGGCGTGCCCAGCAAGGGCGCGCACGGGGTGCTTTCCTCCGACGAGGCCCTGGCCATGCTGCTCTCCGGCACGGGGCTGGAGGTGCGCCACCACTCCTCGGGCGCGGTCGCCATCGTGGCGGCGGGAGACGCCTCCGACCCCCAGTCCGGAAGCGCCGCGGGGGCCGGCGCTGAAGGTACTGTTCAGACGCTGATCGTCACCGCGCA
>CAMLKO010000358.1 GCA_946480495.1 uncultured Caulobacteraceae bacterium | reverse complement strand
TCGGGCGGGATGTCGGCGCTGGCGGGCCGGGTCAGCGCCAGCCACACCACCGCCAGCAACGGGATCACGGCCAGCGCGGCGGCGACGATGGCGGCCATCCGCAGCGCGGGGATTTTCGGCCAGGGCCGCCGCACGACGGGAAAGCCGAAGGGGGTCTCGGCGGGCGAAGTCACCCTAGCGCCACCCGGCTTCGTCGTAGACTTCCTGGGCCTGCGCCTGCCGCTCGCCGTAGATCGCCACCGGCATCGGGTCGGCCTTGAAGCGGCTCCAGGCCTCGACATCGGCGGGCGGCTTCACGCCGGGCACGGCGGGGTATTCGTGGTTGGCGCCGGCGAAGATCTCCTGCGCCTGGTTGCTCGACAGGAAGTCGAGGAACTGGACGGCCGCTTGCTTGTGCGGCGCATAGGCCGCAACCCCGCCGCCGGAGACGTTCACGTGCGTGCCGGTCGTCGCCTGCTCGGGGAAGGACAGCGTCACCTTCGAGGCCACCGCCTCGTCGCCCGGGTTCTTCGAGGCCGCGACGCGCAGGTAGTAGTAGGTGTTGGTCAAGGCGACCTGACAGGCGCCGGCGCCGACCGCGCGGATCTGGTCGATGTCGCCCCCCTGCGGGGTGCGGGCCATGTTGGCGACCACGCCCTTGGCCCATTCGAGCGCCTTCGGCCGGCCCCAGCGCTCGATGAAGCTCGCCATCAGCGACAGGTTGTAGACGTTGTCGGAATTGCGCACGCAGACCTGCCCCTTGAAACGGGGCGATGCGATGGACTCATAGGTGGCGACCTCGTCCGGCCGCACCTTGGTCTTGTCGTAGGCGATCACCCGCGCCCGGCGCGAAAAGCCCCACCAGTAGCCGTCGGGGCCCCGCACGTTCCGCGGGATGCGCGCCTCCAGCGTCGGCGTCGTCACCTTCTGGAACAGGTTGGCCTGTTGAGCCCGCCACAGCGCGCCGGCATCCGCCATCAGGATCACGTCGGCGGGGGAGGCGTCGCCCTCGGCCTTCATCCGCTCGATCAGCTGGTCGGGCTCCATCTCCAGCCGGTTGACCTTGATGCCCGTGGCCTTGGTGAAGGCGTCGTAGAGCTGCAGGTCGGCGTCATAGTGACGGGCGGTGTAGAGGTTCAGCTGGCCCTTGATCGGCTGCGGGGCTTCGGCTTTCCCGCAGGCGGCGAGGAGGAGGAGGGCGAGGACGGCGGCAAGGGGGGACCTGGACATGCCGCTCAGTCGCATAATTGCGAACCATTCGCAACAAGCATTAGCCGCGCCGTCTGTGCCCGGCGATGATCGCGCCGGCTTCCGGGTGCAGGCGCAGGTAGACCGGCGCGGCCAGCAGCGTCACCGCACCGACCGCCAGGAAGGGCATGACGAACCGGTCGGGCGTCAGCGCCCCGCCCGCGCCGCGCGCCAGGTGCAGCATCATGCCGCCGAAGCTGACCCCCAGCGCCAGCCCCACCTGCTGCATCACCGCCGAGAGGGTGGAGGCCGCCGCGATCCGATCCTCCGGCACGTCGGCGTAGGCGATGGTGTTGGCGGCGATGAACTGGTTGGCGCGGGTAAAACCCCCGGCGAACAGCAGGGCCATGATCAGCAGCGGCGGCGTCGAGCTGCGGAAGAAGCCGGGCAGGGCGACCAGCACCGAGGCGATCAGCACCGACCCCACCAGCTGCTTGCGGAATCCGATCCGCCTGAGGCTCGCCGCCACAAACGGCCGCGCGCCGAGCACGCCAAGCCCGCTGGCCAGCGTCACCGAGCCCTGCTGCAGCGGCGACCAGCCCAGCCCGATCTGCAGCAGCAGCGGCAGCAGGAAGGGCCCGGCGCCCACCCCCAGCCGCACGAACAGCCCGCCCAGCATGCTCGCCCGATAGGTCGGCAGCCGCAGCAGGGTGAGGTCCAGGATCGGACGCGTCTTCCTCCGCGCCTGGGCGATGTAGACCGCCACCGCCGCGACGGCCGCCAGCACCAGCACCACCTGCATCGGGCGGGGGATCAGCGACATGCCCGCCGTCTCGGCCACCGCCACCACGCCGACGATCGCCGCGCTCGACAGGAAGAAGCCGCCCCAGTCGAACGGCCCGGGATGGGGCCGCTTCAACGGCGGCACCCAGCGCATCACCGCCGCCATGCCCAAGAGGCCGATCGGCATGTTCAGGTAGAAGATCCACGGCCAGTCGGCGACGCTCAGCACGAAGCCCGCCAGCGGCGGCCCGATCAGCGGCCCGACCAGCGCCGGCATGGTGAACCACGCCATCCCCCGGATCAGGTGCTCCTTGGGCGTCGAGCTGACCACGATCAGCCGCGCCACCGGCGTCATCATCGCCCCGCCCATGCCCTGGATGATCCGCGCGCCGACCAGCTCGGGCAGGGTGCGCGACAGGCCGCACAGCGCCGAGCCCGCCAGGAAGACGGCCATGGCGGTGATGAACACCCGCCGCGCCCCGAACCGCTCGGCCGCCCAGCCGCTGATCGGGATGAACACCGCCAGCGCCAGGATGTAGCTGGTCAGCGCCAGCTTCAG
>CAMLKO010000357.1 GCA_946480495.1 uncultured Caulobacteraceae bacterium | reverse complement strand
TGGAAAAGGGCGGGCCGTACGCGCTGGGCGGCTAGCCGGGGAAGTCCATCATCCCGTCGAGGAAGTCGAACACCGCCGCCTTGAGCAGGGCGTGCGGGATGGCGTTGAAGTGGTCGCAGCCGGGGAGGGTCACCGACTTGCCGCCGCGGATGTAGTCGGCCAGCCCCTGCGGGTCGCCGGCCAGCATGTCGTGCGCGCCGGCGACGATCAGCACGGGCATGTTCAGCGCGGCAAGGTCGTCGGGGGTC
The DNA here is from genome assembly GCA_946480495.1 of uncultured Caulobacteraceae bacterium. Next base: position 2,262 of record CAMLKO010000357.1, on the reverse strand, counting down.
ACCGGCGCGGACTTGCCGCGCACGATGGCGGCCAGCGCCTGGCGGTCCTCGCCCTGCTCGTCGGCGAACTGGCGGAAGCTGCGCAGCATCGGGTTTTCGATCGAGTTCGGGTCGTCGGCCTCCATGGCCGCGGCCATGACCCCTCCGCTGCCGGACGGCTCGAGCGCGCGGGCCCCGACCCCGCCGAGGATCAGGTTCCAGACACGGTCGGGATGCTTCAGCGCGGTCGCCAGCGCCACCCGCGAACCCATCGAGTAGCCGAACAGGTCGACGTCGCCGAGGCCCAGGTGGTCCATTAGCTCGACCACGTCGGCCACCAGCCGCTCGGGGCCGTAGGACGCCGGGTCGTGCGGCTTGCCGCTTTCGCCGTGGCCGCGCAGGTCGAAGGCGACGACCCGCTGCCCGCGCCGTTCGAACGCCGCGTACCAGCCGGTGCGCTTCCACGCCTCGTAGCGGTTGGAGGCGAAGCCGTGGATGAGCAGCGCCGCGCGGCCTTCGCGCGGGCCGTTGTCGTCAAAGGCGATCGCAACGCCGTCGGACGCCGTGAAGCTTGCCATCAGCTGTGGTTAGAGGAGGACGGGTTGCCGATCCACTCCCAATGCCAGGGCTCGAAGGCGTAGGGGACGAAGCCGTAGTTGCGGGCGTTCAGCACCATCCAGCGGTAGGCCGGGGACTGGGTCATCGCCAGCCGGTTGGCGTCGGCGGTGGAGTCGGGCCCGAAACCCGGCGCGGAACCTACGTAGAGGTCCATCGCCCGTCCGGTCCGGTGCGCCGAGCAGGTCGCCCGGACGACGCCGTTGCAGTTGTGCTCCTTCGCGCAGCGGGCGGCGTCGTAGGCCGGGCTGCGGTAGGCCGAGAAGATCTGGAAATACATCGGGTTGGCCCGGATCGACGGGACCTGGGCGCGGGCGTCGCGCACCATGCGGCGGTAGGCGTCGAAGGCGCCGGGGGTCAGCTGCACCACCTTGCCGCCATAGCCCTCGCCGGGGCGGCTGGTTTCGAGGCTGGCCTCGTCGGGCGGGGCGGGACAGCCCGAGCGGCTGGTCAGCACGAAGGGGCGCTCGTCCTGCCAGACGGCCTTCATGTAGGCGAAGGTGCCGGGGTCCACCTGGCCGGTGGGCTGCATCCCGCGCTTCCGCTGCCACTGCGCCAGCGCGGCGGCGAAACCGGCCGAGGTGGGCGAGCAGCGCGTGCCGATCTCGGTGGCGATCAGGGGCGCGTAGGTCAGCCACCCGTGCTCGGGCCGATGGAACGGGGCGAACGAGAGGCTGTAGAGATTGCCGGCGTTGACGACGGCGGCGTGCTGGAACCGCGCCTCGCCGCAGTTCTCGTTGCCCCAGCCCACGGTCGGATCGTCCGGACCCAGCGTCTGCAGGATCGATTCCGCGTGGGTGGGGGTGTGGACGACGATGCCGTCGGCGCTGGGCGTCTTGATGTTCCAGTAGACGGCCAGCACGGCGCCCGCCGCGACCGCGGTCAGCGCCATCCACTCCCTTTTGACGATCCTCAGCATCAGCCAGCCCGCGTCTTTCGTCGAAGCGTTGCAGAACAACGCATGTGGGGACGAGGGGCTGCGTGCGGAACCCGCACCCCCTGGGCGGCTTTGTGTCGCAAGTCCGCTTTTTGACCGGAGCCGCCCATGCCGCGCCCCCTGATCGTCCCCGCCGCCGCGCTCGCCCTGCTGGCCGGCGCCTGCAATCCGCCGCAGAACGAAAACCAGGGCGTTCAGGCCCCCGCCGCGCCGGTTTTCGCCCAGCCGGCCGCCGCCGTGGTCCCGGCCGCGCCCACGATCACCGCCTCGGCGAACCCGCAGGCGCAGGCGATCGACCAGGCCGAGTTCAGCGAGGGTCCGGCGGCCAAGACCAGCCCGTCCGGCATGAACAAGGCCGACGAGTCGCTGGCGGTGAACGGCCAGGCGGCGGGCGTCGACCAGTCCGCGGCGGCCCAGCAGAAGCGCACGCTGATCAAGGCCGAAGTCCTGCTCGACCGCGCCCACTTCGGGCCCGGCTCCATCGACGGCAGGGACGGACAGAACCTGCGCCAGGCGATCGCGGCCTTCGAGGAGGCGCACGGCCTCAAGCCCGACGGCAAGCTGGACGCGGAGGTCTGGCGCCTACTGACCCAGGATGTGCAGCCGATCATGCAGGACTACGTCATCGCCGATGACGACGTGAAAGGCCCCTTCCTCGACAAGCTGCCGGCGCCCACCGACTACAAGGCGCTCGCGGCGCTGGACCACATTTCCTACACGAGCCCGCTCGA
>CAMLKO010000356.1 GCA_946480495.1 uncultured Caulobacteraceae bacterium | reverse complement strand
GGCCGCTGGGCTTCCCGGTCGTGGATGTGGCGGTGACGCTGGTCGACGGCTCCTACCACTCGGTGGACTCGTCCGAAATGGCGTTCCGGCAGGCGGGGCGGCTGGCCATGAGCGAGGCGCTGGCGCAGGCAAACCCGATCCTCCTGGAGCCGATCGAGAAGCTGACCATCTACGCGCCCTCCACGACGACCTCGAAGATAACATCGGCCATTTCCAGCCGCCGCGGACAGATTCTCGGCTTCGAGGGCCGGGAAGGCTGGTCCGGGTGGGACAGGATCGAGGTCTATCTGCCTCACCACGAGCGGCAGGACTTCATCCTGGAGCTGCGGTCGCTGACGCAGGGCCTGGGGACCTTCAAGGCGGCGTTCGACCACATGGTGGAGCTCACCGGCCGCAAGGCCGAGGAGATCAGCCAGAAGACCCGCGCGGCCTAGGTGAAGGAGTTGGGCAACAGCGTCGTATAGACCCGCCGCACCGCGCCGTAGCACTCGCAGGCCATGGCCTCGAGGCCCGGCCGGTCGAGGATGTCGACGACGCCGCGGCGATAGCGGATCAGGCCCTTGGCCTGCAGGGCGCCGGCCACCGCGGTGACGGTGGTGCGCTGGACGCCCAGCATGTCGGCCAGGAACTCCTGGGTCAGCGAGATGGTGTCGACGTCGATCCGGTCGCGGCAGGACAGCAGCCAGCGGCAGAACCGCGCCTCGACCGAGTGCAGCGCGTTGCAGGCGACCGACTGGATGGTGTGGCCGAACAGGGCGTCGTTGTGGCGCTCGATGGCGGCCCGAAGGCTCGCGCTGCGGGCCGCGATGTCGGTTATCTGGCCGACGCTGACCCGTGCGCAACGGCCCGGAACCTGCACAATGGCGCGGCACATGGAGTGGCGGGGCGAGATCGCGGCAAGCAATCCCACGCCGCCTTCGCGTCCGACCGTCGCCGACTCGATCGCGGCGCCGCTTTCCATCAAGGTCATCAGCGAAATGACGCAGTCGAGCGGAAAGTAAACCGTGTCTATCCGGTCGCCCGGATCATAAAGAAGACGGCCCTTTTCGAGCTCGACCTGCGTAAGATGACCTGACACGAGGGAAAATTCGTCCGCCGGCAGAGAGGCAAGCAGGTTGTTCTTCAAGAGACCGCGCTTTGACATTGGGAATCGAACGCCGCCCCCGAGCGGCGGTTGCAAACTATAGGCCCAGATTGCGGGGCACCGTCGCTTAGCCGACATAGTCACCGCCTGCGGTCTCATAAAAATAGGGCAAGTCGCCGCGAGGGCCGGCGAAGATGAACGAGGGCGCCTTTTGTAAGTATGTCGGGTTCCCGACATAGCGGAGTTCATGGGGGATTGACGCAACGGGTTGAGAAAACGGGAGAAGACCATGCGCTATCGCCAACTGGGCCGAACTGGATTGTTCGTTTCCGAAATCTGCCTCGGGACCATGACCTTCGCCGGAAAGGGTGACATGTGGGGCGCCATCGGCAGCGTCGAGCAGGAGGGCGCCGACCGGATGGTCGAGCGGGCGCTGGCCTCCGGGATCAACTTTTTCGACACCGCCGACGTCTATTCGATGGGCGACAGCGAGCTGATGCTCGGCCGCTCGCTGAAGACGCTGGGCGTGAAGCGCTCGGACGTGGTGATCGCCACCAAGGTCTATGGCGAGATGGGCAAAGGGCCCAACGACCGCGGCGCCTCGCGCGGCCACATCATGGACGGGGTGCGCGCCAGCCTCGAGCGGCTCGGCCTCGACTACATCGACCTCTACCAGATCCACGCCAACGATGCGGTGACGCCGGTCGAGGAGACGCTGCGGGCGCTCGACGATCTCGTGAGCCAGGGACTGGTCCGCTACATCGGCTGCTCAAACTGGGGGGCCTGGAAGATGATGAAGGCCCAGGGCATCAGCGATCATCGCGGCTGGGCCAGGTTTGAGACCGTGCAGGCCTATTACTCGATCGCCGGGCGCGACCTGGAGCGCGAGATCGTGCCGATGATGGCCGACCAGCAGATGGGCCTCCTCGTCTGGTCGCCGCTGGCCGGCGGCCTGCTGTCGGGCAAGTTCGGGCCGGACGACGAGAAGGGCGGCGAAAAGGGCGCCCGGCGCGCCAGCTTCGACTTCCCGCCCGTGAACCGCGACCGCGCCTGGGCCTGCGTGGCGGCCATGCGCGAGGTGGCCGAGGCGCGGGGCGTGTCGGTGGCGCGGGTTGCGCTGGCCTATGTGCTGGCCAAGCCGTTCGTGACCAGCGTCATCATCGGCGCCAAGCGGCTGGAGCAACTCGATGACAACATCGCCGCCGCCGAGCTGCGATTGACGCCCGAAGAGATGGCGAAGCTCGACGAGGTTTCCGCCCTGCCGCCGGAATACCCAGGCTGGATGTTTGACAACCAGGGTCGCCGGCGGATTCCGCGGGAGTTCAAAGCGCAGGGCTAAGCGCCCCAACGGGTTCTCCCGTGGGTGACGGATGGGAAGGGTTGCGGAGCGCCGGGCCACGCCCGGTTACCGTAGAGAGTAGATGTTTCGGC
>CAMLKO010000355.1 GCA_946480495.1 uncultured Caulobacteraceae bacterium | reverse complement strand
GCCGGATCGAGGACGGCTCCTACGGCTACTGCGAGGAGACCGGCGAGCCGATCGGCCTCGCCCGCCTCGAAGCCCGTCCCATCGCGACGCTGAGCCTGGAAGCCCAGGAGCGCCACGAGCGCCGCGAACGCGTCCACCGCGACGACTGAGCGCCCGGCCGCAACGGCTTGACTTCGCTCCCCGAAGGTCCGACCTAGCCGCCCTTCGGACGAGGAACCCTCCCGCATGACCGTCAAGGTCCGTTTCGCCCCGTCGCCGACGGGGCGCCTGCATGTCGGCAATATCCGCGCGGCGGTGGTGAACTGGCTGTTCGCGCACGGCAAGGGCGGCGCCTTTGTGCTGCGCATCGACGATACCGACCTGGAGCGTTCGACCAAGGAATACGAGGCCGGGATCGAGGCCGATCTCCAGTGGCTGGGCCTGACCTGGGACGAGAAGCACAACCAGTCGGCCCGGTTCGAGACCTATCACCGCGCCGTCGACCGGCTGAAGGCCGACGGGCGGCTGTACCCGGCCTATGAGACGCAGGAAGAGCTCGACCGGCGGCGCAAGGTGCAGCTCTCGCGCGGCCAGCCGCCGATCTATGACCGAGCGGCGCTGAAGCTGACCGATCAGGAGCGCGCGGCGCTGGAGGCCGAGGGCCGCCGGCCGCACTGGCGCTTCAAGCTCGACGGCAAGCGGATCGCCTGGAGCGACCTGATCCGGGGCGAGTGCGAGGTCGACACCGCCTCCATGAGCGACCCGGTGCTGATCCGCGAGGACGGCGCCTACCTCTATACGCTGCCCTCGGTGGTCGATGACATCGACATGGGCATCACGCACGTGATCCGCGGCGAGGACCACGTCACCAACACCGGCGTCCAGATCGAGGTGTTCGAGGCGCTGGGCGCCGCGGCGCCGCAGTTCGCCCACTTCTCCCTGCTGGTCGGGGCGGAGGGCGAGGCGCTGTCGAAGCGGCTGGGGTCGCTGTCGATCAGCGAGCTGCGCGATCAGGGCTATGAGCCGCTGGCCATCACCTCGCATATCGCGCGGCTGGGCACCTCGGACGGGCTGGAAGCCGCGCCGTCGCTGGCCGCGCTGGCCGACAGCTTCGACTTCACGAAGATGGGCCGGGCGCCCGCCCGCTACGACCCGGCGGACCTCGCCCGGCTGAACGCGGCGGTGCTGCACGCGATGCCCTACCAGACCGCAAAGCCGCGGCTGCAGGCGCTGGACGCCGATCTCGGCGAGGCGTTCTGGGACACGGTGCGCGCCAACCTCGGCTTCTTCGCCGACGTGACCGAGTGGGCGCAGGTGGTGCGCGGCCCGATCACCCCCATCGTCGAAGACCGCGCCTTCCTCGACGCCGCCCGCGAGCTGCTGCCCGAGACTCTCGACTGGCACGCCTGGGCCGAGGCGGTGAAGGCCGCGACCGGCGCCAAGGGCCGCGCCCTGTTCATGCCGCTGCGCCAGGCGCTCACCGGCAAGGACCACGGCCCGGACATGGGCTCGCTGCTCGGTCTGATCGGCCGCGAGAAGGCGTTGAAGCGGCTGAGCGGCGAGGCGGCCTAAGCCACGATCGTCGTGATCGCCTCGTCCGGCTTTTCCTGCGAGCGGCGGGCCATCTCGAAGACGGCGGGGAGGATTTCCTCGATGCGGCTGACCGCGCGCCAGCTGTCGTTGAACTCCGGCGGCATCAGCTTTTCGTCGATGATGTGCTCGAAGAGGTGGAACAGCGGGTTCCAGAAGCCGCGCGGATTGTAGAAGACGACCGGCTTCGTATGCAGGTCGAGGCGCCGCCAGGAGAGCAGCTCGATGATCTCCTCCAGCGTGCCGATGCCGCCGGGAAGCACGATGAAGGCGTCGGAGCGCTCGAACATCATCATCTTCCGCTCGTGCATGGTGGTGACGACGATGGTCTCGACGTTCTCGACGGGGCGTTCGCGGCCGCGCAGGAAGTCGGGGATGACGCCCAGCACGTCGCCGCCGGCGTCGCGGGCCGCGCGGGCGGTCGCGCCCATCAGGCCCACGCCGCCGCCGCCGTAGACAAGGCGCAGGCCCTTGGCGGCCAGAAGCTTTCCAAGGCGGGTGGCGGCGGTGAGGAATTCAGGGTCGGCCGCGTCCGATGAACCGCAATAGACGCAGACCGAGTCGACCGGTCTGGGGCTATTGGCCATGACGGGGCGCCTCCGGATGAAAAAGGCGCGCTTGCAGGCGCGCCGTGCGGATACGATCTAGGATCATACATCGATCTACGCGCTGGGGGTTTCAAGGGTTCCGTGACGTTTAGACCATTCCTGTGGACGACCCTGGGAGCCGCCGTGCTCCTGATCGCCGCCTGCGAGGGCAAGCCCGCGACGGCGCCGAACAAGGCCGCGCCGGGGGCGGAAACGGCCGCGGAAGCCGGATATCTGGAGCCGCCGCGCGTCACGGCCGTGAGGAGCGCCGGCGGCGTCGTGCGGCTGACGGGCTCGGCCGCGCCGAACGCGAAGGTGCGCATCGCCTCGCCCGCCGGAGACGCGATCTTCGCCCAGGCCGA
>CAMLKO010000354.1 GCA_946480495.1 uncultured Caulobacteraceae bacterium | reverse complement strand
CATCCCATCGCTGGCTGAGCCCTTTGGCCTGGCTGCGGTGGAGGCCATCGCAAGCGGGCGCTGGGTGGTGGCCAGTTCTGTCGGCGGCCTCCGCAACATCGTGATCGAGGGCGTCAACGGGACGCTGGTCGACGACGGCAACTTTGCGGGCGCCCTGGCCAGCGTGCCGGACTATGACCCCGCGACGGTCGCGGCCACCGCGGACCGCTTTTCGATTGACGAGCATCGCCGGCGCATGGCGGAGGTCTGGGACGACGTCCTCGGGCGTCGAGGCATTACCACCTTGGGTGACGGTTAGGAGGCCACCGTCACGTTGGTCTTCTGGATCTGCTCGAACCAGGTGATGCCCTCCTTGACCATGCGCTGGCGCAGCACGTAGCTGCCGCCACCGACCGGGGCGGTGACGTTGAGGGTGAGGGTGACCGAGGCCCCGGGGGCCAGGTCGGCCGGCAGGCTGAAGCGCTGGTTGGTGGCCCAGCCATCGCCCCAGGCGTCACTGGCGGTGCCGAAGTGGACGCCGAGGCGGACCGGGTTGCTGCCGCCGGCGGTCCAGGTCTGGGTGCCGATGTTGGTCACCGTCAGCGCGTAGGTCTGGGTCTGGCCCGAGCTCCAGCTGGTGGGCGGGCTGGAGCTGTAGCTGGCGGCCAGGGCGGGCTGCACCACCGTCACGTTGGTCTTCTGGATCTGGTCGAACCAGGCCACCCCCTCCTTGACCATGCGCTGGTGCAGCACGTAGCTGCCGCCGCCCCAGGGCGCGGTGACGCTGACGGTGAGGGTGACCGAGGCCCCCGGGGCCAGGTCGGCCGGCAGGATGAAGCGCTGGTCGGTGGCCCAGCCGCCCCAGGCGTCGCTGGCGGTGCCGAAGTGGATGCCGAGATGGACCGCGTTGCTGCCGCTAGCGCTCCAGGTCTGGCTGCCGACGTTGGTCACGGTGACCGCGTAGGTCTGGGTCTGGCCCGAGCTCCAGCTGGTGGGCGGAGCGGGGCTGTAGCTGGCGCCCAGCACCGGCTGGGGCGCCACCGTCAGCTCCGTCTTCTGGATCTGCTCGAACCAGGCCACCCCCTCCTTGACCATGCGCTGGTGGAGCACGTAGTTACCCGCGCCGGGCGGCGTGACCGTCACGCTGAGGGTCACCGAGGCACCCGGGGCCAGGTTGGCGGGCAGGATGAAGCGCTGATCGGTGGCCCAGCCGCCCCAGGCGTCGCTGGCGGTGCCGAAGTGGATGCCGAGGTGGACCGGGTTGCTGCCGCCGGCGTTCCAGGTCTGGCTGCCGGTGTTGGTCACCGTGACCGCGTAGGTCTGGCTCTGGCCGCTGGTCCAGGCGCTGGGTGGAGCGGGGCTGTAGCTGGCGCCCAGGACTGGCTGCACCACCGTCACGTTGGTCTTCTGGATCTGCTCGAACCAGGTGATGCCCTCCTTGACCATGCGCTGGCGCAGCACGTAGCTGCCGCCACCGACCGGGGCGGTGACGTTGAGGGTGAGGGTGACCGAGGCCCCGGGGGCCAGGTCGGCCGGCAGGCTGAAGCGCTGGTTGGTGGCCCAGCCATCGCCCCAGGCGTCACTGGCGGTGCCGAAGTGGACGCCGAGGCGGACCGGGTTGCTGCCGCCGGCGGTCCAGGTCTGGGTGCCGATGTTGGTCACCGTCAGCGCGTAGGTCTGGGTCTGGCCCGAGCTCCAGCTGGTGGGCGGGCTGGAGCTGTAGCTGGCGGCCAGGGCGGGCGCCTCCGGTTCCGTGTACGCGACCGTCGCGCCGGATGGGGTGAGGCCAGGCACGCCCGCGTAGGCGAGGAAGTAGTCGCCGCTGGTCGGCGTGCCGGTGTTCTGGATCCAGATCCGCTTGCCGGCGAGATCAGGATGGGCGAAATGCCTCTGGTCAGACAGGTCATAGCCGTTGGCGTTCTCGGCGATTGCCCCGAAGGCCATCCCCGGGTTACGCAGGATCGTGTCGATCAGCTGCGGGGCGCCTTCGTGCATATCGGTCGCGAAGTACGCACCACCGCCCAGGACCAGGCCTGGATAGCTGTAGTTGCGGACGCGTTGCATGGCGACCGGCTCGGTGGCCGGGGTGTCCCATCCCTCGCTGGCACCCGGGGCGTAGCACGCGTTGGAATAGATCATCACCCAGTTCGGCGCGGGGGTGATCCCATCCGTGTTGGTGCTGCCACCGCAGTAGGCCCACTGGGCGGTGCTGCCGGAGGTGAGCGTCCCGAGGAGCGCCTTCTCGCCGCAATAGACCATGGTCGAGCCCCAGTTATCGCCATCGCCGTTGGTGGTCGTGCGGTTCAGGCCCCAGCCGTTGTCGCGATCCGTCGGCTCCGCGCCGGTGTTGTACGGGTTCGGATACCCGTTGCCATGGCCGAGGTAGACGATGATGTTCGCCCCGTTGACCGCCGCCTTGACGTTGGCCCAGGTCGCGTTCGGGGAGTAGACCTTGACCGCTGTCGCACCGGCAGCGACTGCCGCAGCCGCGATCGAGTCGCCCTTGCTCCGGTAGTTGTCGGTCAACGCTCCGGTGGGGCC
>CAMLKO010000353.1 GCA_946480495.1 uncultured Caulobacteraceae bacterium | reverse complement strand
TCGCCCTCGCGGCGCAGGGTCTCGACCACGGTGACGCCGTCCATCCTGGGCATCATGCGGTCGACGATCAGCACGTCGAACTGGCCGGCGCGGGCGGCGTCCAGTCCCGCCTCGCCGTCGGCGGCGTGGACGCACTCGTGTCCGCCTTCGGTGAGGCCGCGGACCATCGCTTCGCCGGCCTCGACGTCGTCCTCGACAATCAGAATACGCATCGCAACAGCCCCTCCCGAGCCCCGGACGGGGCGGGCCGGAGACGAGTCGCCGTCTCCGGCCCGGTAATCCTAGCCCGCGATCTTGATCGGCACATAGAGGGTGCGGCCGCCGCGGCTCACGCCGAGCAGGACGCTCGGGCGCCCGGCCTTCTGCGCCGCCGAGACCGCCGCCGCCACGTCCGCCGCCGACCGCGCCGCCATGTTGGAGGCGCTGACGACCACGTCGCCCGGCCGCAGGCCCTTGTCGCCCGCGTCGGAGTCGGCGCGCACGCTGGTGATCACCACGCCGTTGACGTTGGCCGGGATGTTGTAGCGGGCGCGCGCCGCGCTATCGAGCGGCGCCAGTCCCATGCCGAGCACCACCGGGGCCTGGGCGTGCGGCGCGCTGGGGGCGCCGCCTTCGTCCTCGTCATCCCCGTTGTCGTTGGCCGCGGCCAGCTCCTTCTCGGAGGGACGAACGCCGGTCTTGATGTCGACGGTCTGGTGCTTGCCGCCGCGCACCACGTCCAGCCGCAGGACATCGCCTGGATGCGTGCCGGCCACCGCCCGCGTCAGCTCGGCCGAAGACGTCACCGGCGCGCCGTTGACGCCGAGCACGATGTCGCCGGGCTGCAGGCCCGCGCGCTGGGCGGGACCGCCGGGGACGAGGTCGGCGACGATGGCGCCCTTCTGGGTCAGGCCCTGGGACTCGGCCATCTCCTGGGTGAAGTTCTGGATGGTCGCGCCGATGTAGCCGCGGGTGATCTTGCCCCCGGCGATCAGCTGCTTGGTGATGCGGTCGGCGACGTCCGCCGGGATCGCAAAGCCGATGCCGACCGAGCCGCCCGACGGCGAGAAGATCGCCGTGTTGACGCCGATCACGCGGCCGTAGGTGTCGAAGGTCGGGCCGCCCGAGTTGCCCCGGTTTATCGGCGCGTCGATCTGGATGTAGTCGACGAAGGTGTCGCCGATGTCGCGGCCGTAGGAGGAGATGATCCCCGCCGTGGCGGTGCCGCCCAGGCCGAACGGGTTGCCGACCGCGATAACCCAGTCGCCGACCCGCGGCTTGGCCGAGTTCTCGAAGTTCACATACGGGAACTTGCCGCCGCCGCGGACCTTGACCACCGCCAGGTCGGTGCCCTCGTCACGGCCGACGATGTCGGCGTCGAGCTCGCGGCCGTCCTTCAGCGTCACCTTGATCTCGTCGGCGTTCTCGACGACGTGGTTGTTGGTGACGATGTAGCCGTCGGGCGAAATGAAGAAGCCGGAGCCCGAAGCCTGCTGCTTGGGCAGGCTGGGCTGGCCGTCCGGGCCCTGATCGTCGCCGTTCTCGCCGCCCTTGGGCTGCTTGGGAACGATGTCGAAGGGCAGGCCCTCGAAGCCCGGGATCGCCCGCTTGAGCATGTCGGGGCTGACCTTCGAGGTCACGTCGATCGACACGACCGCCGGCGAGACCTCCTCGAAGATGTCGGCAAAGCTCATCGGCGCGCCCGGCGGGGGCGCGAACATCGTCGAGGTGTTGGCGGCTCTGATGATGTGCGCCTGCTCGGCGGAGGCTGGGCTCATGCGAAGCCCCACGCCTGCCAAGGCCGCGGCGGCTACCCCCAAGCCCGCGACTGCACCGACGACAAAACCCGTTTTCCTGGCGGCCATATTAAATCCGTTCTTTCTCCGGCGCGGGGCCGGACCCCATTCCTCAGAACCTAGGGTGCGATGCACGAAGGTGCAAAGACCCTCAAGTTACTATTGTTTCATCAGCATTTCGTTGGGCGCCTTCGCGGCGCAATCGTGTCAATTGTCGCGGTCTTGTAACAGAGCGGCGAGCCGCGTCTCCTCTTCCCGCGTCAGATCGCCCGCCGGGGATCGCCGCCGAAGCAGCGCCGCGAGCAGCAGTCCGCCGACGATCACGACCGCGAACGGTCCGACCCACAGCGCCAGGTTGCCGAGAGAGAACGGCGGCTTCAGCAGCACGAACTCGCCGTAGCGGGCGACCAGGAACTGGCGGACCTGCTCGTCGGAACGCCCGGCCGCCACCTGCTGGCGGATGATGCGGCGAAGGTCGCCCGCCAGCTGGGCCTCGGAGTCGTCGATCGACTCGTTCTGGCAGACCAGGCAGCGCACCTGCGTGAACAGCGCCCGCGCGCGGGCCTCCTGCGCCGGATCGTGCAGCCGCTCGGCCGGATCGCTGGCCGCGGCGATGCAGAGGATGCTGAAGAGAGCGACGACCAAGGTCTTCCCCCAATGGGGGAAGTACCGGCGAAGCCGGGGATGGGGGCCTGCTGAGCTTGCCCCCTCACCCGCTTCGCGGGAGCTCCCCCAGAGGGGGAGCATCT
>CAMLKO010000352.1 GCA_946480495.1 uncultured Caulobacteraceae bacterium | reverse complement strand
GACGTCAACCGGGTGTTCGAGGCTCTGGCCTACTAGGCACTTCGCGCCGGCCCATCGGGTCGAGGTCGTCGGCGTAGGGCGGATCGTGCGCCGGGACGTGGGGGACGACGCGTTCCCCGGCCGCGCCCTCCATCTGGAATTCCACATGCCGCGGGTCGAAGGCGATGCGGTCGCCCAGGATCTCGGCGTCTTCCTTGGGATGGTCGTAGGACCAGGCGACGTCCTCGATCACATAGCCGTCGCGCATGATGGTGTACCAGGTGGCGTCGCCCTTCCACGGACAGGTCGTGCGGCTGGCGTTGGGGCGCAGGGAGGACATCTGCACGTCTTCCTTGGGGAAGTACCAGACCGGGTCGTGGCCGGCTTCGGAGAGCGCGATCACGTCGGCGCTGTCGGCCAGCTCGTGGCCCTGGAACAGCACGCGGATGCGCGCGGGGTGGCAGGTGAAGTGAAAGCGGGAACTGGTCATGGGCGGTCTCCTCACCCTTCAGGAACGCGCGGCGCGGCGGGCGGCTCCGGTTTCAAAAACAAGGCATGCCGTTGCTTGTGAAACCGGTCTGGCCGTGATCTTCTCCCCGCAAATGGGGGAAACGGGGGCCTAAAGTCCCGCCCCTGAACACCGCGGCCAGGGCAGGGTTGAGCCTTTCATGAACAGCATCGTCGTTATCGCCGGCATCGTCATCACGCTGCTGACCGGCATCCCCGTCCTCATCCAGCTGCTGCGCGACCACCCGCGCGGGCTGTTCATCCTGTTCTTCGTCGAGATGTGGGAGCGGTTTTCCTACTACGGGATGCGGGGGCTGCTGATCTTCTACCTGACCCAGCACTTCCTGTTCGACGACAAGTTTTCTTCCACCCAGTACGGCTCCTACACGACGCTGGTGTACCTGCTGCCGCTGATCGGGGGGCTGCTGGCGGACCGGTATCTGGGCACCCGCAAGGCGGTGGCGTTCGGGGCCCTGCTGCTGGTCGCCGGCCACTTCTCGATGGCCATCGAGGGCAAGCCGGCGGTCCAGGCGCTGACCTACAACAACGCCCACTACGAGGTCGTCACCGCCGGCCGCGGCGACGGCCAGGCCTCGAAGATCCACATCGGCCAGGGACTCTATGAGTACGGCGGCTCGCCCGACGGGGGCCTCGCCATCAAGGGCCTGCCGGCCGCAGCGCCGGTGCCCGCCGTGCTGCCGAAGGGCTCCTACACGCTCAGCGAACAGCGCGATCCGATCTACGTCGGCATCTTCTATCTGGCGCTGTCGCTGATCATCATGGGGGTCGGCTTCCTCAAGCCCAACATCTCCTCGATCGTGGGCCAGCTGTACGGCCGGGGCGATCCGAGGCGGGACCCGGGCTTCACCCTCTACTATTACGGCGTGAACCTGGGGGCCTTCTGGGCGGCCATCCTCTGCGGCTACCTCGGCCAGGAGGTCGGCTGGTGGGCGGGCTTCGGGCTCGCGGGCGTGGGCATGCTGGTCGGCTATCTCGCCTTCATCGTCGGCAAGCCGCTGCTCGAAGGCCACGGCGAGCCGCCCAATCCGGAGCGGCTGAAGGCGCCGGTCGCGGGCCCGCTGAACCGCGAGCACCTGATCTATCTGGCCGGCCTGCTGGGCGTCGGCCTCGTCTACATCGTCGTGCAGCAGACCCGGCTGGTCGGCTGGGGGCTGGGCCTCGGTTCGGCGATCGTGCTGGGCTACCTCGCGTATTTCATGGCCACCAAGTGCACCAAGGTCGAGCGCGACCGGCTGGCGCTGGCGCTGCTGCTGACGGCGGGCTCGGTGGTCTTCTTCACCCTGTTCGAGCAGGCCGGCACCTCGCTCAACCTGTTCGCCGAGCGCAACACCGACCTTGGCCTGATCGCCTCGCCGATCACCTTCGACTTCCTCGGCCGTCACTGGTTCATGGGCACCCAGGCGATGCTGGCCGCGTCCGGCGCGACCGACGTGGTCTGGATCGACATGGGCTTCACGGCCGCCCAGACGCAGTCGTTCAACGCCGGCTTCATCCTGATCTTCGCGCCGATCTTCGCGGCGATCTGGGCGGGGCTGGGACGGCGCGGGCGCGATCCCAATCCGATCTTCAAGTTCGGGCTTGGCCTGCTGCAGGTGGGCCTGGGCTTCCTGGTGATCGTCTGGAGCGCGGGGATGGCCGACAGCGCCTTCCGCCTGCCGCTGCTGCTGCTGGCCTTCACCTACCTGCTGCACACGACGGGCGAGCTTTGCCTGTCGCCGGTGGGCCTGTCCGAAATCACCAAGCTGGCGCCGGCCACCATCATCTCCTTCCTGATGGCGGTGTGGTTCCTGGCCAGCTCCTGGGCGCAGTACATCGGCGGCTGGATCGCCTCGCTCGCCGGAACCGAGACGGTCGGCGGACAGGTGCTCGACAACCGCGTGGCGCTCGAGTCCTCGGTCCACATGTTCAACATCATCGGCTGGGTCGGCGTCGGCTTCGGCGTGCTGTTCTTCGTGCTGGCGCCCCTCCTCAAGCACTGGGGCCACGGCGTGAACGAGGCCGGGCCGGAGTCGGAACTGGC
>CAMLKO010000351.1 GCA_946480495.1 uncultured Caulobacteraceae bacterium | reverse complement strand
CTGGGAACGCTTCAACGAGGACGACAACCGCTCCCGCACCGGCAAGCAGCTTTGCTATCACGACGCCGGGCCGGAGAAGATCGGCAACGAGATCGTCGAGAAGGACGATGCCTACGGCGGAGCGCTCAAGCCCTATCGCCGCGCCATCTTCTCCCAAGGCTGCAAGCCTGGTTCCCTGTACGACCCGATGGCGTTTGGAACGCCCAACGGGCTTGTCTTCCCCATACCGCTCGCAATGCGCGCGTTCGGCTTTCTCGATTCGCCGCACACCAACCAAGAGACCGTGCTGTTGGAAGGCGACTACTACGGGAACAGGACGCAGTCCTCGAACATGAGAGAGGTCGAGTCAGTCCGTGACCCGATCTATCGCGCCAAGGCCGACCTCGTCGAGTTAAACCTCGACATCGATGTTACGGATGACCTGACGTTTGCGTCACAGACTCTATACAACAAAGACATGGTCTATTCGTCGCAAGACTACAGCCGGTTCAAGTCGCTGCCGTTCTTCAGAGACACATCGGGCTGGGATGACGGCGCCTCGCAATACGATTACTCAAGGCTCGCGCCGGGCGGTGTCTTCTGCGATCCGCAGATTGGCTGTTCGAACACTGTAGCCGGCGTCGACCTGTCGCAGGCCCACGGAACCCAGTTTGCCCAGGAAATAAGGCTGCAGTCTGATTTTGACGGTCCGGTCAACTTCAGCTTGGGAGCCAACTATACCCGTTTCAAGGGCGTTATCGACTATTACGTCTTCAACAACCTGCTGACACTGATGGCGGTGTTACCCGCCTTCAACCACTCTTATCCGGACTCGTTGATCGATCCGCAGGCGAGGCAGTTTCCCTGCAACTTTGACTTCGAATGGGGGAATTCGAGTAATTACCCGATTTCCTACGACAGCCCGACCGCCATCTGCCCGTATGTGGATCCCAATCCACTCGAGTCGATCGACGGCAATGGACACAACTACTTCCGCAGCAAGAACCCCTACAAGCTCAAGTCAGCGGCGGCATTCGGCGAGCTCTACTGGAACATCCGCGACGACCTGAAGATCACGGCCGGCTTGAGGTACACCGACGACCGCAAGACCTTCATCCGGGTTCCCACCCAGGTTCTCCTTTCCAAGGGTCTCGTGGGCGGCGGTAAGGTCAACATCGGTTACCCCGAGGGCGGAACCATCAAGCAGCACTGGGGCGAATGGACGGGGCGCCTAGGCGTCGACTGGTCGCCGGAGCTTTCGTTCACCGATCACACGATGCTCTATGCCTTCTATTCCCGCGGCTACAAGGGCGGCGGCGCCAACCCGCCCAGCCCGGACTTCGCCAGCCTGGCGGACTCGCTGCAGCAGCTCGCCGACTTCAAGACGCCGCCGTTCATCATCAACCTCTACATCCTGACCGGCGCAATCCCGGTGGCGACGGGTGTGAAATCCTATGAGGACGTCTTCAGGCCCGAGTTCGTCAACGCCTTCGAGGTCGGCGCCAAGAACACCCTGCTTGGAGGCGCGCTCACGTTCAACACGGATGCATTCTTCTACGACTACACCGACTACCAGGTGTCGAAGATCCTCGACCGGACGGCCGTCAACGAGAACTTCGACGCGCGGATCTGGGGTCTGGAGTTCGAAACCGCCTTCGCGCCCACGCGCAATTTCCGCATGATCGCCAATCTAGGTTACCTCGACACCAAGATCGGCGACGGCATGAAGTCGATCGACCTGATGAACCGCACACAGGGCAATCCGAACTATATAGTCGCCAAGCCGTGGGTGCAGGTGCCGTCGAACTGTATCGTGCCGACGCATGTCGCGGAAGCCTTCGTTGCAGGTCAAGGCATAGCGAATTATTGGCGAATGTGTGGGATCCCGGGAGGGCTCATCGGCCTGGCCGATGACCCGATCTGGGACCCGGTCCTGATGAAGAACTATGATCCCGCCGATTACCCCGAAATGAACGGGGGCATCGGAATCTACGACGACATCTCGGGCAACGAACTGCCGAACTCGCCGCACTGGACGATGAATATCGGCGCCCAGTACGGCTTTGACTTCGCCGAAGGCTGGCGGGCTACCCTACGCGGCGACGCCTACTGGCAGTCGCAGTCCTGGGCACGGGTGTACAACGCAGTCAACGACAAGCTGCACGGCTGGTACAACGCCAACCTGTCCTTGTCGATCGAGCGTCCGGAAGACGGCCTGAAAATCGAGCTCTATGCGAAGAACATCCTCGACGGACAGCCGATCACGGACGCCTTCATCAACTCGGACGACACGATGCTGACGACTAACGTCTTCACGCTCGACCCACGCCTCATCGGCCTGTCGATCAAGAAGGACTTCTAACCGGCTTCGGTCCCCTTCGAACCCGGACTACCTGGAGGCGGTCGCCGGCCCACCGGCGGCCGCCTTCTTCTGTCGACCCGGAGCGGTATTGGTCCGTCGTGGCGACTTGCTGGCGGACCCTGAAATGGGCCCCCCCGAAAAAATTTCTCGCGCCGGGGTGTATGGTTTCCCCAAACTGCACTCTGGC
>CAMLKO010000350.1 GCA_946480495.1 uncultured Caulobacteraceae bacterium | reverse complement strand
TGTCGGCGCCGTCCTCCAGCGTCTCCGAGCGCTTGAAGTAGGGCAGCACGTCCGCATAGGACCAGCCGGTCAGGCCCATCTGGCGCCACTGGTCGTAGTCGCGCGCGTGGCCGCGGATGTAGATCATGCCGTTGATCGAGGACGAGCCGCCCCAGCCCTTGCCGCGCGGCCACCACAGGCGGCGGTTGTTCAGGTTCGGCTCCGGCTCGGTCCAGAAGCCCCAGTTGTGCGGGCCCTTGTCCTTGATCAGCTCGCCGACGCCGGCCGGCATATGGATCAGGATGTTGGCGTCCTTGCCGCCGGCTTCCAGAAGGCAGACGCTGACGTTCGGGTCCTCGGTCAGGCGCGCGGCGAGCGTGCAGCCGGCCGATCCGGCCCCGATGATGACGTAGTCGAAATGGTCTTTGGCGGCGGCCATCTTACGGGCGCTCCTTCCCAGGTTATCGTTGTTCTGTTGCACATTCGCGCGCGTCCGACGCTCTAGCAAGGGTGACGCCGCGACACCATCCGCCGGAGCCGCCATGACGCACCCGATGAAGAGTCTCAGCCTCGCCGCGATGATCGGCCTGGCCGCCTGCGGCCAGCAGAAGCCGCCGACGCCGCCGCCTGCCCCGGCGAAATCCGCATCCGCCATCTCCGGGACCGAGGTCACAAACCCCAGGGCGGTGCCCGTCGCCTTCCAGGGGCTCTGGGCCGCCACCGAAGACGACTGCGCCAAGCCGGCCGAAACGCGGCTGGAGGTCGGGGCCGACCACCTGACCTTCTACGAAAGCCGCGGTCCCGTGGCCTCGGTGGAGGCGACCGGCCAGGACGAAATCCGCATCGCCGTCCAGCTCACTGGCGAAGGCGAGACCAACCAGGCGACCTACCGCTACCGCCTCATCCAGGATGGCGCGGCGCTATACGATGTCCGCAGCGGCCTCACGCGATACCGCTGCCCGCCCGCGTAATTCATTGACTTCCAAGGCTTCAGGGCCCATGTGACCCCTGCGCGATAACCGCGCCATCTGGCTGAGCAGCCGCGTGAGGGACCATTCCGGTCCTCCTGCCGCTCGCCGAGGTTCACTTCCATAAGACGCCTGGACACGCGGGGCGTCGCACTTTGACCCCGCGTCGACGATCCGCGCGCTCAGAAGAGCGGCGCGGCGATCGCCGCATATCTGAAAGTTATTTCCTTGAACGATTTCAATTCGCTTGGCCTGTCCAAGCCGATCCTCCAGGCGCTCGCGTCGGAGGGTTACCTCGTCCCCACCCCCATCCAGGCGCAGGCGATCCCGCTGGTGCTGGAAGGCCGCGACCTGCTGGGCATCGCCCAGACCGGCACCGGCAAGACGGCGGCCTTCGCGCTGCCGATCCTGCAGCGCCTGGCGGCTGACAAGAAGCCCGCGCCCCGCCGCGGCTGCCGCTGCCTGGTGCTC
Organism: uncultured Caulobacteraceae bacterium; assembly: GCA_946480495.1. Next base: position 1,112 of record CAMLKO010000350.1, on the reverse strand, counting down.
TCGCCGACCCGCGAGCTGGCCACCCAGATCGCCGACAGCTTCCGCGCCTATGGCAAGAACCTGGGCCTGACCGTCGCCGTCGTCTTTGGCGGCGTGAAGTATGGCCCGCAGGTCCGCGCGCTGGCCGCCGGCGTCGACGTCCTCGTCGCCACGCCCGGCCGCCTGATCGACCACCTCGAGCAGAAGGTCGCCAACCTGTCGGAGGTCGAAGTCTTCGTCCTCGACGAGGCCGACCAGATGCTCGACCTCGGCTTCGTGGTTCCGATCCGCCGCATCGCCAAGCTGCTGCCGCACAAGCGCCAGAACCTGTTCTTCTCGGCCACCATGCCGACGGAGATCGGCAAGCTGGCCGGCGAGCTGCTGAAGGACCCGGCCAAGGTTTCGGTGACCCCGCAGGCCACCACCGTCGAGAAGGTCGACCAGAAGGTTCTCTTCATCGAAAGCGCCCGCAAGCGCGCCCTGCTCGCCGAACTCTTCGAAGACGAGACGATGAAGCGCGTCCTGATCTTCACCCGCACCAAGCGCGGCGCGGACCGTGTGGCCAAGCAGCTCGCCGTCGTCGGCGTCGAGGCCGCCGCCATCCACGGCGACAAGACCCAGGGCCAGCGCGAACGCTCGCTCGCGGCCTTCCGCGCCGGGACCGTGCAGGCGCTGGTCGCCACCGACATCGCCGCGCGCGGCATCGACGTCGACGGCGTGAGCCACGTCATCCAGTACGAGCTGCCGAACGTGCCGGAAGCCTACGTCCACCGCATCGGCCGCACCGCGCGCGCCGGCGCCACGGGCGTGGCCATCGCCTTCTGCGGCGAAGAGGAACGCACCCTGCTGCGCGACATCCAGAAGGTGACGCGCCAGACCATCCCCTCATGGGATCGCCGCAACGACCGCTCGCTCGGCGCCTCGGAAGCCGCCTTGCGCGCCGCCGAACCGGCCCAGAAGCCCGAAAAGCCGCGTCAGCAGCAACAGCAGCGCCGCGGCCGCAAGCCCAACGGCGGCCATGCCCAACCGCAGCACCGCCCGGTCCACCGTCCCGACGCCTACAACCCGCTGACGGACGCCGGCGCCGAGCCCAAGCGCAAACCCCGCCGCCGCAACCGCTCGCGCAACCGCGC
>CAMLKO010000349.1 GCA_946480495.1 uncultured Caulobacteraceae bacterium | reverse complement strand
ACCATGGACCGGCTGACCGAGGACGTCGGCGGGTTCAACAACGCCTTCACCGCCGACGACACCACCGCCTACTACGAGGTGGTCCCCGCCAACCACCTGCAACGGCTGCTGTGGGCCGAGTCCGAGCGGATGGGCGCGCTGGTCGTCGACAAGGACAACTTCACCTCCGAGCGCGCGGTGGTCGAGGAGGAGCTGCGCCAGCGGATCCTGGCCGACCCCTACGGCCGCTTCTTCGGCTTTGCGATCCCGCAGGCCTCCTACGCCGTGCACCCCTACAAGCGCCCCGGCATCGGCTCGATCGACGAGCTGGAGGCCTCGACCCTCGACGACGTGCTGGCCTTCCACCAGACCTACTACCGGCCCGACAACGCGGCCCTCTTCGTGGTCGGCAACTTCGATGAGGCCCAGCTCAATCAGTGGGTCGATCAGTACTTCGGCGCGCTGAAGCCGCCCGCGAAGCCGATCCCCCGCGTCACGGCCGTGGAGCCGCAGCGGACCGGCTCGAAGACGGTGACGGCGTTCGGACCCAACGTGCCGCTGCCGGCGGTGGCGACCACCTGGCTCGTGCCCGGCGCGCCGTCGAAGGACACCGCGGCGCTGACCGTGCTCGACGCCATCCTGTCGAGCGGCAAGTCGTCGAGGCTCTACAACAGCCTCGTCTACGACCAGCAGATCGCCCAGAACGCCTTCTCGAGCGCCGACCTGAACAACCAGGCGGGGCTGTTCTACGTCGGCGCGGTGATGGCCGGCGGCAAGACGGTGGAGCAGGGCGAGGCCTCGCTCCGCGCCGAGGTCGCCAAGCTGCGCGATGCGCCGCCGACCGAGGCCGAGCTCGCCGAAGCCAAGAATGAGCTGATCGCCTCGGCCGTACGCGAGCGCGAGACCATCGACGGCCGCGCCAACGCGCTTGGCCAGGCGCTGCTGATCGAGGGCGACGCCGCCCGCGCCAACACCGACATCGCGGCGATTGAGGCGGTGACCGCCGCCGATATCCAGCGCGTCGCGCGCACCTACCTGCGCGACGACCGGGCGGTGACCATCCGCTATCTCGACGAGGCGCAGAAGCAGGCCGGCCAGGGCGACGTCGCCCTGCCGGTCGTCACCAAGGCCGCCTCGACGAGGTACACGGGCGCGGTCGTGGCGCTGGCCGATCCCGCCCATCGCGCCGCGCCGCCGCCGATCAGCCAGCCGGTGCAGCCGGTGCTGCCCACACCCGCCGAGCGGACGCTGGCCAACGGCCTTCGCGTGATCGTGGCGCGCAGCAGCGACCTGCCGCTGGTCACCGCCGAACTGACCGTGCGTTCGGGCGCCGCCGCCGACCCTAAAGGACTGGCCGGGACCGCCTCGATGGCCGCCGACCTGCTCACCGAAGGAACCACGACGCGCAGCGCCACCGACGTCGCGCGCGAGACCGAGGCGCTGGGCGCCAACCTGACGGCCGGTTCGGGCTGGGAGTCCTCGACGGTCGGCCTCAACGTCATGCCCCAGAACCTCGCGCCCGCCATGGCGATCATGGCCGACGTGGCGCGCAACCCGGTGTTCAAGCAGGAGGAGCTGGATCGCGTGCGCAAGGAGTCGCTGGACGCGCTCTCGGTCGCCTACCAGCGGCCGGGCTCGGTCGCCAACTTCGCCGCCGCGCCGCTGATCTACGCCGGTTCGCCCTTCGGCCACGTGGCGGCGGGCACGCCAACCTCGCTGCCGAAGATCGGCCGCGAGGCGCTGGTTTCCATGCACGACGCCTACTGGCGGCCCGACAACGCCATCCTGGTCATCACCGGCGACCTGACGCCCGAGGAAGGCTTTGCGCTGGCGCAGAAGAACTTCGGCGATTGGGCGAGGCCCGCGGCGCCGCTGCCTCCCGCGCCGACCGCCGACATGGCGTCGAAGCCGCACGCCGTCGTCATCGACATCCCCGAGAGCGGCCAGGCCGGCGTGGTGGTCGCCAAGACCGCCATCGTGCGCAGCGATCCCCGCTACTACGCGGGCATGGTCGCCAACACGGTGCTCGGCGGCGGCTATTCGGCCCGGCTGAACGAGGAGATCCGCATCAAGCGGGGCCTGTCCTACGGCGCGAGCTCCAGCCTGACCGCGCGCCAGAGCACCGGCGCGTTCACCGCCGCGACCCAGACCAAGAGCCAGTCCGCGCCCGAGGTGGTCACCCTGGTCCGGCAGGAGATGGCGAAGCTCGGCCAGACGCCGCCGGGCGCGGAGGAACTCGCCGCGCGCAAGTCGATCCTGGTCGGCGACTACGGCCGCGACATCGCCACCACCGACGGGCTGGCGGGGATCCTCGGCGACCTCGCCCTCTACGGCATCGATCTGGGGGAAATGAAGGTCTACACGGCCAAGGTCGAGGCGGTGACCCCGGCCCAGGTGCGGGACTTCGCCACCAGCGTGCTCGATCCCTCCAAGGCCAGCGTGATCGTGGCGGGCGACGCCAAGCTGTTCGCCGACCAGATCAAGACCGTGCTGCCGGGCGCCGAGACCATTCCCATCGACCAGCTCGACCTCGACAGCCCCACGCTTCGCAAA
>CAMLKO010000348.1 GCA_946480495.1 uncultured Caulobacteraceae bacterium | reverse complement strand
CGACAGGAAGGACTTTCGGGGTGAGGTGCTCGCGGATATCACTGAACACCCGTTCGAAATTGGCGTGCTCCTTGTCCATCCCCGACACGAACAGAATGCGAGGCAAGTGATAGTGATCACAGGCGTTCCAGCATTTTTCCGTGCCGACCTCGACCCCTCCCACCCCCGACAGAACAACCACGGCCCCATCGGCGACGGAGAGCCCGCAGACGACCTCCCCGAAGAAGTCGAGATACCCCGGGGTGTCGAGAAGATTGACCTTGACGTTCATCCATTCGGCGATGCCGACGCCCAGCGAGATGGAATGCTTCCGTTCGATTTCGTCGGGGGAGGTGTCGGTGAGGGTGGTGCCGTCCTTGATGGAGCCGTGCCGACGGCTCGACCCGGAAATGAAGGCGAGGGCGTCGACCAGCGTCGTCTTGCCGCTCGCCCCGTGGCCGACAAAGGCCACGTTTCGAATAGCGTCAGGGCCGTAGATCTTCACGGCCGCCTCCTTTGGTCTAGGGATTCCCGATTCTGCCTCTCCCCGATGCCTTTGTCAAACCGTCCCGGGGCTGGGAGATGGGAGGATGGGGATTGGGGCCCCAACCCCCGTCTCCCAACTCCCAACCCCCGCTCTCTGGCTCAACCGGGCTTTATGGATAGATTAGAGTCATAGGTGACGCCGGCCACGGCGTCGCGGAGCAGAGCCCCAGCCCCTATCGAGACTTCCCCAAGTCGCGACGAGCCGCCCACGGGCGGCGCGCGGGGTGGGACGACGCTCCGGATCGTGGCCGTATCCTTTTCGCTCCAGCCGATTTCGGTGGGAGCGTAGGCTACGGCCACATTTCTATTTGGGGGTCCTCCATGAAGCGCGGCAGCCGCACCAGCGGTCCCACCCAGAGCATCGACGCTCCCGAGGAGAGTTCGCTCGATCGGCGCCAGCTCCTTGCGGCGCTCCAGCGGGTGCGCTCTGGTGATTTCTCGGTCCAGCTGCCCACCACGTGGACCGGGATGGACGGAAAGATCGCCGACACCTTCAACGAGATCGTCTCCGCCAACCAGACCATCGCCACGGAGCTCCGGCGGGTCGGCCAAGTGGTCGGCAAGCAGGGCCGCACCCGGGAACGCGCCAAATTCGATCAGTCGAAGGGCGCGTGGGGAGAGATGGAAGCCTCGGTCAACACCTTGATGGACGACCTCCTCCGCCCCACCACGGAGGTCACCGGCGCGATTGCGGCCGTGGCCCAGGGCCACCTGACCCAGACGATGCGGCTCGACGTCGACGGGCGTGCGCTGGAGGGCGAATTCCTCCGTTCGGCCACCATCGTCAATACCATGATTCAGCAGCTCGGCGTCTTCACCTCCGAAGTAACCCGGGTGGCACGGGAAGTCGGCTCCGACGGCAAGCTGGGCGGACAGGCGCAGGTCCCCGGGGTGAGCGGGGTCTGGAAGGATCTCACCGAGAGCGTCAACTCGATGGCCAGCAACCTCACCGCCCAGGTCCGCAACATCTCCGAAGTCACCATCGCCGTCGCGAGCGGCGACCTCTCCCGCAAGATCACCGTCGACGTCCGGGGCGAGATCCTGCAGCTCAAGGAAGCCATCAACACGATGGTGGATCAGCTCCGCTCGTTCGCCTCGGAAGTGACCCGGGTCGCCCGCGAGGTGGGCACCGACGGCAAGCTCGGCGGTCAGGCGCTGGTGCCGGGCGTGGCGGGAACCTGGAAGGACCTCACCGACTCGGTGAACGCCATGGCGGGCAACCTCACGGCGCAGGTCCGCAACATCGCCGAGGTCACCACCGCGGTCGCGCGCGGCGATCTGTCGCGCAAGATCACCGTGAACGTGAGCGGCGAGATTCTCGAGCTCAAGGACACCATCAACACGATGGTGGACCAGCTCAACGCCTTTGCCGGCGAAGTGACCCGCGTGGCCCGCGAGGTCGGCACCGAGGGCAAGCTGGGCGGCCAGGCGCAGTCGCCGGGCATCGGCGGCATCTGGAAGGACCTGACCGACAACGTGAACTTCATGGCGAGCAACCTGACCGCGCAGGTGCGCAACATCGCCGAGGTGGCGACCGCCATCGCGCGGGGCGACCTCTCCAAGAAGATCACCGTGAACGTCTCGGGCGAAATCCTGGAGCTCAAGGAGACGCTCAACACGATGGTCGACCAGCTCAACGGCTTCGCCTCGGAAGTAACCCGCGTGGCCCGCGAGGTCGGCACCGAGGGCCGGCTGGGTGGTCAGGCGGCGGTGCCGGGCGTGGCGGGCACCTGGAAGGATCTCACCGACAACGTCAACCTGCTGGCCGCCAACCTCACGACGCAGGTCCGCAACATCGCCGAAGTCACCACCGCGGTGGCGCGCGGCGACCTGTCGCGCAAGATCACGGTGGATGTGAAAGGCGAGGTGCTCGAGCTCAAGGTCACCATCAACACGATGGTGGACCAGCTCAACGCCTTCGCCGCCGAGGTGACCCGGGTGGCGCGCGAGGTCGGCACCGAAGGCAAGCTGGGCGGGCAGGCGCAGGTGCCCGGTGTCGCGGGGACCT
>CAMLKO010000347.1 GCA_946480495.1 uncultured Caulobacteraceae bacterium | reverse complement strand
TGTAGTAGCGCGCCGTGGTCAGCTTCAGCGCCCCGTCGGCCCCGCCGCGCAGCGGGATCACCGTCTGCACCGAGCCCTTGCCGAAGGTGGTCAGGCCGACCAGCTGGGCGCGCCTGCGGTCCTGCAGGGCGCCGGCCACGATCTCGGCCGCCGAGGCGGAGCCCGAGTTGACCAGCACCACGATCGGCAGGCCTTCGAGCACGTCGCCGGGACGGGCGTTGTAGCGCTCGATGTCGCGCGGATCGCGGCCGCGCTGGGAGACGATCTCGCCGCCGTCGAGGAACAGATCGGCCACGCCCACCGCCTGGTCGAGCAGGCCGCCGGGGTTGTTGCGCAGGTCGAAGACCACGCCCTTCATGTGCGGGTTCTTGGCCTTCAGCCCCTCGACCGCCGCCTGCACCTCGTCGGTGGCCTTCTCGTTGAAGCTGGACAGCCGCACGTAGCCGTAGTCGCCCTCCATCCGCGCGGTGGCGGCCTTGGGCTTGATCACCTCGCGCGTCAGCTTGACGTCAAAGGGATCGGATTTCTCGCGGGCGATGGTGAGCGTCACGGTCTCGCCCACCCGGCCGCGCATCTGCTTGACCGCGTCGGCGACGCTCATGCCCAGCACGCTCTCGCCGTTCACCGCGGTGATGTAGTCGCCGGCCTGGACGCCCGCGCGGGAGGCGGGGCTGTCGTCCATCGGCGAGATCACCTTCACCACGCCGTCCTCGCTGGTGATCTCGATGCCGAGACCGCCGTACTCGCCGCGGGTGGTGTCCTGCATGTCCTCGAAGCTGTCGGGCGACAGGTAGCCCGAGTGCGGGTCGAGCGAGGTCAGCATGCCGTCCAGCGCCGACTCGATCAGCTTGGTGTCGTCGACCGGGGTGACGTACTGGCGCTCGACGGTGTCGAGCACGTCGCCGAACAGCTCCAGCATCCGGTAGGTCTTGGCGCGGGGCTCGACCGTCGCGTGGGCGGCCTGGCTGACGTAGGCCATGGAGCCGGCGCCGAGCACGAAGGCGGAAACGCCGATGAGGAGATACTTTCGCATGATGCCCGGAAGGCTCCTTTAGCGGCGAACTGGCCGCGCAAACTGCAATGACGCCCCGCCCAGAGGCCTGTTTCCTACACTATCCTATCGCCGTTCGGCGAAAAGGCCCTTCAGAGCCAGCGCGCGGGATCCTGCGGCGCGCCGCCCTGCCTGACCTCCATATAGAGATCAGATGGCAATTTTCCGCCATTCCCCATCTTCCCGACAGGGGCGCCGGACGCGACCGATTGTCCGGGGGTCACCGAGGTCTCCGAAAGCCCCGCCAGAACAATGTGGTAGGGCCCGCCCGCGCTGAGGATCACGACCACCCCCCAGCCGGTGACGGGGCCCGCGAAGGCCACCGTTCCCGAGGCCGGGGCCCGCACCGGCGAGCCGTTCGGCGGCCGCCAGGCGACGCCCGGCGCCCGCTCCCCGTCCGCCATCGGCGAGCCGTAGGGGCGCACGATCGGTCCCGCGACCGGCGGCGACAGATGGGTGAAGACCGGGCCGCCCGGAATCCGCGGCAGGGTCGTGGTCATCACGCCCGGCGAACGGGCGTAGAGGTCGTCCTGCTGCTCGCCGTCCATCAGCCGCTCGATGTCGGAGCGCTGCTCGGCCTGCAGGCTTTCGGCGGCGAAGAGGTCGGCGTTGGCGGCGGCGGCCTCGCGGCGAAGCGCGGCCAGCGACTTGGCCTCGGCCGTCAGCGTGGCGGCCCGGCGCTCCAGCTCCGGCGTCATGGCGCGGATCAGGATGACCGCGCGCACGGCGTCCAGCGCGTCGCCCGGACGCACCAGCAGCGCCGGCGGCGGGTCGCGGCGGAAGAGCTGCAGGGCCGAGAGCAGATGGGCCAGCCGGTTGCGGTCGTCGCCCAGCCGCGCGTCGAGCTCGGTCTCGCGCACGCCCAGCGCTCGCAGGCGGGTCTTGGCGGCCGCGATCTGGGCGGTGTTCTTCGGCCCCTGGGCGGCGATGCGGCGCAGTTCGGCGCGCAGGGCGTCGATCTCCTGCTGGGCCGACTGCTGGGGGGTGAGCGGGGCGCTGGCCGGCTCGGTGATGGCGGCCGTGGAGATCGCCGGGACGGCGAGGCTGAGCACGGCGATGGCGGCGAAGCGGCCCATGGCGCGACGGTAGCGCTAGTCGCGGTGATAGGGCGAGCCGGAAAGGATGGTCACGGCCCGATAGACCTGTTCGGCCAGCATGGCGCGGACCAGCGCGTGCGGCCAGGTCTGCGGTCCGAAGGCCAGCGTGGCGTTGGCGGCGGCGACGATCTTCGGGTCCAGCCCGTCCGCACCGCCGACTGCCAGCACCAGTTTGCGGACGCCATCGTCGCGGAGCCTGGCGATATGGCCGGCGAAGTCGCGGGAGGTCCGCGCCGTCCCGTGCTCATCGCAGGCGATGACGTGGGCGCCTTCCAGGTGGGGCAGCAGAACCTCGGCCTCGGCGGCCTTGCCGGGCTTCTTCGCCTCGACCTCGACGATCTCGACGGGCCCCAGGCCCAACGCCCTGCCGGCCGCGGTGGCGCGGTCGGC
>CAMLKO010000346.1 GCA_946480495.1 uncultured Caulobacteraceae bacterium | reverse complement strand
CCGATCGGCTCGCCGGTCTCCTCGCAGTAGCCGTAGGAGCCGTCCTCGATCCGGCGCATGGCCTCGTCGATCTTGGAGATCAGCTTCCGCTGCCGGTCGCGCGTGCGCAGCTCAAGAGCCCGATCAGTCTCCGACGAGGCGCGGTCGGCCAGGTCAGGATGATTTTCGGTCTCTTTCTGGAGATGGGTCACCGTCTCGCGAGATTCGCGGAGGATGTCTTCCTTCCAGTCGAGGAGCTTTTGTTTGAAATACTCGAGCTGACGCTCGTTCATGAAAGGCTCGTCCTCGGAAGGACGGTACTCTTCAGACTTTGACAGAACCGCGGTCGCCTTCATTGACGCCTCACGCCCCTAAACCCCGCTCACTGCGAGCGTGGGCCTTATAGCAAACTGGAACAGCCGTTCAATGAACCTCGTATTCAGCGTGCGTTCATGCCGCAGAAAACGTGGCTTTGGGGTCAGGCTGAGCGCGCCAGCAGGGGCTCTTCGACACGCGCGACCGGGGACCAGAGGCGTCCCTCGACGTAGGACCAGAGCTGCGCGATCTCGCAGGCGGCCGGGCCCTCGGGTTCGATTTCCTGGGCCGTGCGGCCCGCGCCGAAGCCCTGCTGGTAGGCCGCGCGCTCGCGGATGCGCACCGGCGCGATGGGCAGGCCGTAGGGGCGCAGCATGCGCAGGACGTCGTCCATGAAGGCCGAGCCGGCGGGCGCCTGGTTGATCACGAAGACGCCCTGCTTGCACTGGTTCAGCACCGCCTGGGCCGAGGCGACCACCGCCTTCAGGTCCAGGAAGTTCGGCCGCACGGGGATGAGGCACAGGTCCGCCGAGCGGATGGCGTAGGCGCTCTCCTCCTCGCGGGACGAGGCCGTGTCGATGATCATCAGGTCGGAGCCGAGCCGCGTGGCCGCCTGCTGCAGCGTGAACAGCGAGCCCGGCTTGGCCTCCTCGACGGTGGGCCGAAGCTCGTCGCGCTCGCGCCGCCAGTCCAGCGCCGATCGCTGTCGATCCAGATCGGCCACCAGAACGCCGTGGCCGCCCGCCTGGGCCGCAACGGCCAGATGCAGCGCCAGGGTCGTTTTCCCGGTGCCGCCTTTGCATGAAATGACGCTGAGGGTCTTCACGCCCGACCTCCCCACACACTGTTGGGGAGCATTCTGTGGATAAACTGGTGTGCGATCCGTGAACGCGGCCGCAGAATCTTTCGTCAGGCCGCGACGGGCAGTTCGGCGTCCAGCGAAAGGGCCACTTCGCGCCGCATCCAGTCGGCGAAGGCGTGGATCTGTTCCAGCCGCGCATGCTCCTTCGGCCAGGCCATCTGGAAGCGGGTGGCGGTCGCCGCCCACAGCGGGAAGGGCTGCACGAGACGGCCCTGCTCCAGCTCCGTCCAGGCCGACACGCGGCAGGCCAGCGCCACGCCGTAGCCGTCCGTCGCCGCGCCGATGGCGCTGCCGGGATCGATCACCGGTCCGGTCATCTCCGGCGCCGGCAGGCCCGCGGCGGCGAACCAGGTCCGCCAGGCGTCCTCGTCGTGCACCAGCAGCGGCGCGCGGGCGAGGTGTTCGGGCTTGTAGAGGCCGTGCGCCTTCTGGAAGGCCGGGCTGCAGACCGGGGTGACCGCGCGCTCGAACAGCGGCTCGACCCAGGCGCCCGGCCGGTCGGCCTCGCCGATCAGGACGGCGACGTCCACGCGCGAGAAGTCGGGCTCGATCTCGTCGCGCCGCACCTCGACCTTTGCGGCCGAGAGTTCCTTGCCCAGCACGTCCAGCCGGTGGCGCAGCCACGGATTGGCGAGCGAGGCCGGCAGGCTGATCACCAGCCTGGGCGCGCCCCGGGCCGACATCCGCTCCAGGCTGCGCTCCAGCGCCCGGGCGGCGCGGCGGTAGCCGTCAGCCAGCTCCTCGGCCGCGGGCGTGGCCTTCATGACCGCGCCGTCGCGGACGAACAGCTTCACCGCCAGCTGCTTTTCGAGCCGGGCGATCTGCTGGCTGATGGCGCTGTGGGTGACGTTCAGCTCGCGCCCGGCGCGGCGGAAGTTGCCATGACGGCAGGCGGCCTCAACCAGCCGCAGGGCGCTGAGCGACGGCAGTTCGTCGGTGTTGGCGCGCGTCACCATGTTCCCCCCGGACCATGACGCAAAGTTGAGTAGGCGCGCTTGCTATCTCGCGAGTCGCGAAAAAGCAATGCGCCGAGGGCAATATTCTTCCAACAACGTGGCGACATTTGGTCGCCCCGTGGAAACCGAAGCTTCTATTACAGTTACACGCGCAACTTTTTACCTTCACCGCCGCTCAGTTGGCGTCCGGCCAATCCGCCGCACGTGTTCACACAATGTTCTTGTATTAAAAGCGACTCTGCGCACTACATATGTGCGTTCCGCCGCGCCTCCTCGGCCGGCCTAATGCGTTCTCGGACAAGATGGCCGACCAGCAGAACTTCATCCGCGTGCGCGGCGCGCGAGAGCACAATCTGAAGGACGTCAGCGTGGACATCCCGCGCGGCGAACTCGTGGTGCTGACCGGGCTGTCCGGCTCGGGCAAGTCCTC
>CAMLKO010000345.1 GCA_946480495.1 uncultured Caulobacteraceae bacterium | reverse complement strand
GGGGAGACCGCGATGCGCCTACGTCTCGTCCTGAGTTTGGCTCTGCTGGCCGCGGCGACGCCAGCGGCCGCCGAAAACTGGCAGCCCGTACCGGGCGAACCTAACAACTACTTCGACAATGACTTCATGAAGGTCGACCAGGCCTCCGGCCTCGTGGTCCTGCGCCAGGCCAGCGGCAGGCCTTCGGGGTCGAGCTACAAGGACTGGCCGGCGGGCAAGTCGCCGATCCTGGTCTATGCGGTCGACTGCACGGCCGACGCCTACGTCGACCTCGGCATCGACATGACCGACGTCGGCAATCTGCCCAAGGGCTGGCGGAACGGCGAAAAGATCGACGACATCGACCTTGGCGTCGGACACGCCGGAAAGGTCGCGTGCGAGAAGAAGGCCAGCCTGCCGACGGTCGCCTTGCCTTGAGCGGGGGCGGCGGCTAGGTTCCGCCGCCCTTCCGACAGCCCCGCTCGAGACGCATGAAAATCAACGCCATCAACATCAAGCCCGGCAACGTGCTGCAGCACGACGGCTCCCTGTGGGTCGCGGTGAAGACCGCGCACGTCAAGCCCGGCAAGGGCGGCGCCTTCGCCCAGGTCGAGCTGAAGAACATCCTCGACGGCCGCAAGCTGAACGAGCGCTGGCGCTCGTCCGACACCGTCGAGAAGGTGACGCTGGAGCAGAAGGACCACCAGTTCCTCTACGCCGAGGGCGACATGCTGGTGTTCATGGACACCAGCACCTACGAGCAGATCCACCTGCACAAGGATTTCGTCGGCGAAGACCGCGCCGCCTTCCTGCAGGACGGCATGATCGTCACCCTCGAATTCCACGAGGACCGGCCGATCGGCGTCGAACTGCCCGAGCATGTGGTGGTCACCGTGGTCGAGGCCGATGCGACGGTGAAGGGCCAGACGGCGTCGTCGTCCTACAAGCCCGCCAAGGCCGACAACGGCATGCGCATCCTCATCCCGCCCTACATGAACGCCGGCGAGCGGATCCTGATTTCGACCGAGAACGGTGAATACCTCCGGCGCGCCGACTAGTTAGACGCCAGTGGCCACCCCCTCAGCGCTTCTCAACGTAATGATCGACGCCGCGCGCAAGGCCGCGCGGGGGCTGGCGCGCGACTTCGGCGAAGTGACCGAGCTGCAGGTCTCCAAGAAGGGCGCGGCGGATTTCGTCAGCGCCGCCGACCTGAAATCCGAACAGGTGCTGTTCGAGATGCTGTCGAAGGCCCGCCCCGGCTACGGCTTTCTGATGGAAGAGCGCGGCGTGGTGGAGGGCACCGACAAGTCCCACCGCTGGATCGTCGACCCGCTCGACGGCACCACCAACTTCCTGCACGCCATCCCCTACTTCGCCATCAACATCGCGCTGGAGCGGGAGGGCGCCGTCGTCGCCGCGGTGACCTACAACCCGATCACCAACGAGATGTTCTGGGCCGAGAAGGGCAAGGGCGCCTACGTCTCGGACCGGCGCCTGCGGGTGGCGGCGAGGACGCGGCTGGATGAGGCGGTGCTGGGGACCGGCATCCCGTTCCTGGGCCACGGCCAGCACGCCCGGTTCCTGAAGGAGCTGCACCAGATCAGCCAGCGGGTCGCGGGCGTTCGCCGCTTCGGCTCGGCGGCGCTGGACCTGGCGTGGGTGGCGGCCGGACGGCTCGACGGGTTCTGGGAGCGCGACCTGCAGCCCTGGGACATCGCGGCCGGCCTGCTGCTGGTCACCGAGGCCGGCGGCCGGGTCACCGACGTCGACGGCGGCGACGAGATGCTGGCCAAGGGCAGCGTGGTCGCCGGCAACCTGGACATCCAGCCGCTCGTCGTGGAGCGGCTGCGGGTGGCCGGCTAGGCGCTACTCCACTTCCTTCAGGATCTTCTCGATCGCCGAGAGGCGGGCCTTGATCTCCTCGACGCCGGTCCGAATGGCGGCGAGCGAAGCGACGGCCTCCGCGCCCCCGGACGCGGCCCGCGCCTTCTTCACGGCGGCGTAGGCCTGTATGCCGAAGACCGCCAGGACGGTCCCGAAAAGCATGCTGAGGCTTATGAAAAAGACGTGTTCCTGCATTGGAATTCTCCGATCTCCCCTTCAGTTCGATGGTGGAGTGAGGGTTTTGGCCGCCTCGGCGATGGCCTGCGGCGTGAGTTCAAGCGCGAAGTCGGTGACTTCGAAGTAGTTGAGCGCCTTGCCGTCGGCTGAAAGTTCCAGCTGACTTCTGACCAGTCCGGCCTCCTCCAGCTTCTGCAGATGCAGGTGCAGCAGGGGGCGGCTGATGCCGATCTCGCGCGCCAGCTGGCTGACGTAGTTGCGACCGCTGTCCTTGAGGGCGGCGATGATCCGCAGCCGGTGGGGATTGGCGAGTGCGCTCAACATCGTCAGCAACTGGTCGCCCGTGATTGGCACGCGTGACGTTCCTTTCATGTGTAAGAAATAACTGACACATGAAAGCGAGTCAACGGGCTATTGAGAAAGCCGTGTGCGGGGGCGAGGTCAGGCGGCCTGGCCGAACTGCAGCTTTGCCAGCTTTGCGTAGAGGCCGCCCTTGGCGGAGAGCTCGG
>CAMLKO010000344.1 GCA_946480495.1 uncultured Caulobacteraceae bacterium | reverse complement strand
GCCGGCGTGATCAACGTCATCTCGGCCAAGCCGAACCTCAAGGAGTTCGACGGCTGGATCAAGGGCGAGGTCGGCAACTACCACACCAAGCGCCTGTCAGCGATGGTCAACGTCCCCCTGGTCGAGGACAAGCTGGGCATCCGTCTGGCCGGCTCCCTGACCGACCGGCAGGGATATGACTTCAACGCCCTGACCCACCACGCCGTGAACGGCCGCGACCTGTGGTCGGCCCGGCTGACCGTGGCCTTCAAACCGACCGAACGCATCCGCGCCAACCTGATCTGGGAGCGGTTCAACGAAGACGACAACCGTTCGCGCACCGGCAAGCAGCTCTGCCACCGCGACAATGGCCCGACCAGTGTCGGCGGCACGCCGGTGGCCAGCGGTTCCAACGCCGCGTTCGAGTCCGTCATCCGCCCCTCGCTGTTCAGCCAGGGCTGCGTGGGCGGCAATCTCTATGAGGACGCGGCGTTCGGCACGCCGAACGGCCTGGCGATCCCCTTCGTGCTTGGCATGATCGGTCTTGGCGCCGGTTGTCCTTCAGGCTGCAACCCGCTGTTCCCGCTCGGCTACGACCCGGCGCGCGGATATTCGGTGACGCTGCTCAATCTCGCGGATCCCTACGCGAGCCAGACCCAGTCGCACGACCTCAGGGTCATCGAGTCGATCCTCGATCCCCACTATCGAGCCAAGGCCGATATCGTTGAGCTGAACTTCGATATCGACCTGACCGACGACCTGACCTTCACGTCGCAGACGGCCTACAACGAAGACCAGACCTATTCCTTCCAGGACTTCAACCGGTTCAACACCCAACCGATCTTCAATGATACATCGAACCTGAAGAACTTCGGTTACGACTTCACGAAAACGCCGGCTTACGGCCCCTATTTCGATAGCGAGTTCCAGAATCTCGCACGCGGCGGCATCTTCTGCGACCCGCAGCTCGGCTGCACGAACCGTATGGTCAGCTTCGACATCGCTCAGGCCAAAGGCCGGCAGTTCAGCCAGGAGGTCCGTCTGCAGTCAGATTTCGACGGGCCGGTGAACTTCAGCCTCGGCGCCAATTACACGCGTTTCCAGACGCTGGTGGACTACTACATCTTCGCCAACGTGTTGACCGCCTACGCCCAGATGGTCCCGTTCAACGGCTGGAGCATGGTCGGCCATGTGGACCAGAATATCTGTGGCCTGGGTCACAACTGGTTCGTCTATGCCGACCCCGGGGTCGTCACCGGCGAAGATCCTCTGGCCGTCTGCCCCTACATCGACCCCAACCCGATCGAGAGCATCAACGGCGAGGGCCACAACTACTTCCGGTCCAAGAACCCTTACAAGGTGAACTCGGTCGCCGCCTTCGGCGAGGTTTACTGGAACATCCAGGAAGACCTGAAGCTCACGGCGGGACTGCGCTACACCCGCGACCGCAAGACCTTCATCCCGGTTCCCAGCCAGGTGCTTCTCGCTCCCAGCTTTGTCGCCGGTGGGACCGTCAACCGGGGTTATCCCGAGGAAGACGCGATCAAGCAGAAGTGGGGCGAGTGGACGGGCCGCCTGGGTATCGACTGGAAGCCGGACCTCTCCTTCACCGACCAGACGATGCTCTATGCCTTCTACTCCCGGGGCTACAAGGGCGGCGGCGCCAATCCGCCCAGCCCCGGCTATGCCGACCTCAATGATCTCCGGGCGCAGGAATTGCCCTACGGCTTCTACACGGGCTTCATCGACGAGCTGCTCAACTTCCCGGTTCCGGTCCCGCTCGTGCCTATTCTTTATCTCACCGGCGTGGAATACGAGCGAACCTTCAAGCCGGAGTTCGTCAATTCCTACGAAGTGGGGGCCAAGAACACGCTGCTGGACGGCGCGCTCCAGTTCAACGCCAGCGCCTTCTTCTACGACTACAAGGACTATCAGGTCTCGCAGATCCGCGATCGCACGGCGGTGAACGAGAACTTCGACGCCCACCTCTGGGGGCTGGAGTTCGAGACCATGTTCTCCCCGTCCCGCAATTTCCAGCTGATCGGCAACTTCGGCTACCTCCACACCCGGATCGCCGACGGTGAGGAGTCCATCGACATCATGGACCGCACGGCCGGCAATGAGGACTGGATCCTCACCAAGGCCTGGTTCCAGCTGCCGTCGAACTGCATCGTCCCCGTTGCGGTGGCGAAGACCTATCTGGATACCAATGAAGGCCTCACGTCCTTCTGGCAGCTTTGCCGTGGCGTGGGCGGCCTCATCGGATCCCTGGGCGCGCCGCCGATCGATGCGGTTAGCGGGACCTATTACAACCCGGCCTACTACAACGGCCAGAACGGCACGGTGAACATCCACGGCGGCGCGGGCATCGCCAAGCAGCTGGGCGGCAACGCGCTGCCGAACTCTCCGCACTGGACGGCGAATATCGGCGCCCAGTACGGCCTGGACCTGTCCAGCGAATGGCGGCTGACGGTGCGCGGCGACGCCTACTGGCAAAGCCAGTCGTGGGCGCGGGTCTACAACGACGATCCGTATGACAAGCTGCACGGCTGGTACAACGTCAACCTGTCGGTCT
>CAMLKO010000343.1 GCA_946480495.1 uncultured Caulobacteraceae bacterium | reverse complement strand
GTGCCGCCGTAGCTGAGCAGCGGCATCGGCACGCCGACGACGGGGGCGAGGCCCATGACCATGGCGCCGTTGATCATCACATAGAGGGCGAAGGTGGCGGTGACGCCCGCCGCGCTCATGCGGCCGAAGTGGCTGTGGCTGGTCGAGGCGATGCGCAGGGCCATGAAGATCACCGCGGCGTAGAGGAACAGCACGAAGGCGCTGCCGGCGAAGCCGAACTCCTCGGCCAGCGTCGAGAAGATGAAGTCGGTGTGCTTCTCGGGCAGGAAGTTGAGCTGGCTCTGGGAGCCCAGGCCATAGCCCTTGCCGAGCAGGCCGCCGGAGCCCAGCGCGATCTTCGACTGCAGGATGTGGTAGCCGGCGCCGGAGGGGTCGTTCTCCGGGTCGAGGAAGGTGAGGATGCGCTTTCGCTGGTAGTCGTGCAGGCCGAACATGATGGCCGGCGGCACGGCGACGATCGCGCCGATGATCCCGGCGATGATGATCCGCCAGGAGAGGCCGGCCAGCACCATCATGGTCAGGCCGGTGGCGAAGATCAGCACGGCGGTGCCGAGGTCCGGCTCCTTGGCCACGAGGCCGACGGGGACGAGGATCATCAGGCCGGGCAGGATGAGGCGCCAGGACAGCCGCGCGCTGGCCGCCGACATGCCGTGGTAGAAGCGGGCCAGCGCCAGCACCAGGCCGATCTTCATGATCTCCGACGGCTGGATCTGGATGGGGCCAAGCTGCAGCCAGCGCTGGGCGCCGAGCGAGGTGTGGCCGACCAGGTCGACCGCGACCAGCAGCATCAGGCCCAGGACATAGACCGGGTAGGCCAGCGCGAACCAGACGCGAAGGTCGAGCATCGCCAGCACGATCATCAGCCCAAAGCAGAGGATGTAGCGGACCAGCTGCTTGGCGGCCCAGGGGCTCCAGGAGCTGCCGGCCACCGAGAACAGCATCAGGACCCCGATGCCGGCGATCAGGGTGAGCGCCAGCGCCAGGGTCCAGTCGATCTGGCTGAACTTGACGATCGGGCGGTCGCGCTCGCCCGGGCGGGTCAGGGCGCTGACGGTCATGTGGCCTGCGTCGCGATGGGGGTTGGCGGCTCGGGCGCCCTGCCCTCGGCCGGGGCTTCGGGGTTGATCTGCGGCGCGGGCATCGGCTGCTGGATGCGCCGGACGACCTCGGGGTCCTTGAGGAGGGCGACGCGCATCACCTCGCGGGCGCGCGGCGCGGCGGCCGAGGCGCCCCAGCCGCCGTGCTGGACCAGCACGCTCATGGCGTAGCGCGGCTCGTCATAGGGGGCGAAGCAGACGAACCAGGCGTGGTCGCGCAGCTGCCAGTCGAGGTGCAGGGTGGCGCGGCTGCCCTTGTAGGTGTGGGCCTGGGCGGTGCCGGTCTTGCCGGCCATCTTGATGGGCCCCAGCCCCAGGTCGCCGACCAGCGCGGCGGTGCCGGAGGCGGTGACGTCGGCCATGGCGGCGCGGATGTACTGGATGTACTTGGGGTCGAAGGGCAGGTCGGGCACGGCCGCGCCGCTCGGCAGCTCCTTGCCGCCGATGGACTTGATGAGGCGCGGATTGAGCGCCTTCTTGCCGTTGGCGAGCCGCGAGACCATCACGCACAGCTGCAGCGGGTTGAGGTTCAGGTAGCCCTGCCCGATCCCGAAGCTCGGCGTCTCGCCGGGGTGCCAGACGGGGTCCTTGGGGAAATTGCGCTTCTTGTAGGCGGTGTCGGGGACCAGGCCCGCGCGCTGGCCGGGGATGCCGATGTCGAAGATGTGGCCAAGGCCGAACTTGCTGGCCGTGTCGTGCAGCGCGTCGGGGCCGACCGCCAGCGCCGTCTGGTAGAAGAAGATGTCGCAGGAATTGACGATGGCGAGGTGCATGTTCTGCGTGCCGTGCGCCTTGTCGCAGTGCCAGACCCGCCCGCCCCAGGCCCAGGCGCCGCCGCAGTAGTAGGTCTTGTTCGGATCGACGCCCTTGGTCAGCGCCGCCAGCGCCGTCATGGTCTTGAAGGTCGAGCCCGGCGGGAAGGTCGCCGACAGCGCCTTGTCCAGCAGCGGCTTGCGCTCGTATTCGGCCAGCAGCTTGTACTCGGGCCCCGTCAGGCCGCGCACGAAGCGGTTGGCGTCGAAGCTGGGCGAGGAGGCCATGCAGAGCAGGTCGCCGTTGCGGCAGTCCATCATCACGACGGCGCCGCTCTCCTCGCCCATCACCTCGACGGCGCGCTTCTGGATGTCGGCGTCCAGCGTGAGGCGGATTTCCTTGCCCGGCGTGGCGGGAAGGTCGCCTTCCGGGTCGGCGCGGACCTCGCGGCCCTGGGCGTCGACCTCGACCTTCTGGGCGCCGGGCTTGCCGCGCAGCTCGAGGTCGAAGGCCTTCTCGACGCCCTGGCGGCCGATGCGGAAGCCCGGGTGGTAGAGGATGGGGTCGGGGTTGGGACCCGCCTTCTGGAGGTCGCGGTCGTTGACCTTGGCCACATAGCCGATCACGTGGGCGAAGGAGCCGCCGAACGGATAGACGCGCACCTCGCCCATGTCGGCGGTGACGCCCGGCAGCTCCGGCGCGCGGAC
>CAMLKO010000342.1 GCA_946480495.1 uncultured Caulobacteraceae bacterium | reverse complement strand
GTCGACGTACCCGTCTGCGATGGCGGGGTGGTCGAGGGCGGCGGCTGGACGATCGAGGCGATCCCGACGCCGGGGCACACCTCCAACCACATCTGCTATGGGCTGAAAGAAGAGAATGCGCTGTTCTGCGGCGACCACATCATGGGCTGGTCGACGACGGTGATCAGCCCGCCCGACGGCGACATGGGCGACTACTTCCGCAGCCTGGAGACCATCAAGGCCCGCGGCTTCGACACGCTGTGGCCGACCCACGGTCCGCCGATCCGCGAGCCCGGGCCCTTCATCGACGCCTACATCGCCCATCGCCGCGCCCGCGAGGCGCAGATCCTCAACGCGCTCGGCGGCGGCATGACCCGCATCCGCGAGATGGTCCCGGTGCTCTACAAGGACGTCGACCCCCGCCTGCACCCGGCCGCCGCGCATTCGGTGCTGGCCCACATGATCCAGCTGGTCCGCGAAGGCCGCGTGCAGACGGACAGCGAGCCGACGGTGGAGGCGGACTACCGGCTGGCCTGACCGTTCATCGCGGCCGCGAGGCGGGTCACCCGCTTGCAGTTCTGGCCAAGGTCGGAGACGCCGACGCGGCTGATCGAGCGCATGTCGACGCGGGAGCCGGCGCCTTCCGCCTTCACCCGGACCACCAGGTCGTCCTTGAAGCCGTACCAGAAGCTGGTGGCGACGGCTTCCATGCGGCCGGCGGCGGGGTCGTCGGTGACGATCCGCAGGCCGTCCTTTTCGAGCGCGGCCCTGGCGGCGGCGTAGGCGTCGGCGGGGGGTTTGGCGAGCATCACGGGCCTGGCGCCTGGGCAGGTCCTCGCGTTGACGTCGGCGATCTTTTGCCCCGCCAGCGGACCGGTGGCGGCGGCGGGATCGGGAGTGACGGGATTGGCCTCGGGGCCGCGCGACTGCATGACCTTCTCCGAGAACATCATCGGGTTGGTCCAGTCGGTGGCGACGTCGTGGATCGGGGGCGCCTTCTTCGCCTGGCCGCCGACCATGATGAAGGCGCCCATGGTGAGGATGCCGACCACCAGCGCCGTCAACGCACGCTTCCACGATCCGGCCCAGATGCTGATGATCAGGCCGACCAGCGCCACGACGATGGCGAGCGCGGCCAGCGCCGGCGCCCAGCCCATGCCGAGCGGCCCGCGCACCATCACGGCGACGAAGCCGACCTTCCAGCTCCACCAGCCCAGCTTGGTTCCGACCGCGCCGACCAGGATCAGGACCATCGGCGCGAAGGCGAGGATGAGGGCCGCGGTCAGATAGACCCTGGCCCAGGCGGGAGCTGTGCTTGGCCTTTGGATGGACATTGCGGCTATCTCTCGCTCCTCATTTACCCGCTCATTCCCGCGAAAGCGGGGACCCAGGCTTTTTATGCCGTTCGCGGCGCCCTTCGATAGAACCCCTGGGTCCCCGCTTTCGCGGGGATGAGCGGAAGTAACAAACTTAGCCCGCCACCGCGGCCGGCTGGGCGGTCGGCAGGACGTAGTCCGCCATCCGCTGCCGGATCAGCTTCTTGTCGATCTTGCCCGTGGCGCCGAGCGGGATGTCGTCGACGAAGACGACGTCGTCGGGCATCCACCACCTGGCGATCTTGCCTTCGAGGAACTGGAGGAACTCCTCCTTCGTCGCCTGCTCGCCGTCCTTCAGCTTGACCAGCAGCAGGGGCCGCTCGTCCCACTTGGGGTGGGCGACGCCGATCACCGCGGCCATCGCGGCCTTCGGATGGCCGACGGCGAGGTTTTCGATCTCGATGGAGCTGATCCACTCGCCGCCGGACTTGATCACGTCCTTGGCGCGGTCGGTGATCTGCATGAAGCCGTGCTCGTCGATGGTGGCGACGTCGCCGGTATCGAAGAAGCCTTCCTCGTCGAGGATCTTGCCGCCGGCGCCCTTGAAGTACTCGCGCACGATGAAGGGGCCCTTGATCTTCAGGCGGCCGAAGGTCTCGCCGTCGTGCGGCTGGCGCTTGTTGTCGTCGTCGGTGAGCTTCAGCTCCACACCGCAGGGCGGGCGGCCCTGCTTGAGGCGGAAGGCGACCTGCTCCTCGTACGGCAGCGCGGCGATCTCCGGCGTCGGCGTGGACAGCGTGCCGAGCGGCGAGGTCTCGGTCATGCCCCAGGCGTGGACGACCTCGACGCCGTAGTCGTCGTGGAAGGCGCGCACGATGGCCTCGGGCACCGCCGAACCGCCGATGGCCACGCGCTTGAGGGTGGTCAGCTTGCTCTTCGTCGCCTGCAGATGCTGCAGCAGCATCTGCCAGACGGTCGGGACGGCCGCGGAGAAGGTGACGTGCTCGCCCTCCAGCAGCTCGTAGATGGACTCCCCGTCCATCTTCGCCCCAGGCATGATCATCTTCGCGCCGGCCGCCGGGCAGGAGAAGGCCAGGCCCCAGGCGTTGGCGTGGAACATCGGCACCACCGTCAGCACGGTATCCATCGCCGACAGGCCCATGACGTCGCGCTGCAGGGTCACCAGCGTGTGCAGGAAGTTGGAGCGGTGGGAGTAGAGCACCCCCTTCGGGTCGCCCGTGGTGCCGGAGGTGTAGCAAAGGCCGGC
>CAMLKO010000341.1 GCA_946480495.1 uncultured Caulobacteraceae bacterium | reverse complement strand
GGCGATGCGGTGGCCCGGCTCAAGCGCGAGACCAACCGCGTGCAGATCGTGGCCGGCAACGTCGCCACGTACGACGGCGCGCGCTCGCTGATCGATGCGGGGGCGGACGCGGTGAAGGTCGGCATCGGGCCGGGCTCCATCTGCACCACCCGGATCGTGGCGGGCGTGGGCGTGCCGCAGCTGACCGCCATCGCCGAGGCGGTGCGGGCGGCGGGCAAGGCCGGTGTGCCGGTCATCGCCGACGGCGGCATCAAGTATTCGGGCGATCTCGCCAAGGCCATCGCGGTGGGCGCTTCGGCGGCGATGATGGGCTCGATGTTCGCGGGCACCGAAGAGGCGCCGGGCGAGGTGTTCCTCTACCAGGGCCGCTCCTACAAGTCGTACCGGGGCATGGGCTCGGTGGGCGCGATGGCGCGGGGTTCGGCCGACCGGTACTTCCAGAAGGAAGTGCAGGACGCGCTGAAGCTGGTGCCCGAAGGCATCGAAGGCCAGACGCCGTTCAAGGGGCCGATCGCGCCGGTGCTGCACCAGCTGGTCGGCGGCCTGCGCGCGGCCATGGGCTACGTCGGCGCGCCGACCATCGAGCTGTTCCAGAAGCGGGCGAAGTTCGTGCGCATCACCGGCGCCGGTCTTCGCGAAAGCCATGTGCACGATGTGATGATTACGCGAGAGGCGCCGAACTATCCGAGCGCGGTCTGACATCCCTGGGGAGGGGCGAGACGATGACCTTTGAACTGACGATGCTGGCCTGGACGCTGGTCCTGGCCTTTGTGCAGATCCTGTTGTTCGATTTCGCCCGTACGCGCGAGTACGGGATGAAGTGGAACACCGGCTCGCGCGACGAGGAAATGCCGCCGCTGTCAACCGAGGCGAACCGGCTGAAACGCGCGCAGGACAACCTCTTCGAGACCCTGCCGCTGTTCATCGGCTTCGTGCTGATCGCTCATCTCGCGGGCAGGAACGGCGTGCTGACCCACTGGGGGACGATGATCTATCTGGTGGGACGGATCGTCTATGTGCCGCTCTACACGCTCGGCGTGCGGATGGTGCGCTCGCTGGTGTGGATGGTCAGCCTGGTGGGCCTGATCATGGTGGCCTGGGCCGTTCTGGCCTGATCGGAGCAGGGTTTGCGGGACGGCGGGCGGCTTTCGGCGGCGATAGAGGTTCTCGAGGATATCGAGCTGCGCCACCGGCCGGCCCGCCTGGCGCTCAAGGCCTGGGGCGAGGCGTCGAGGTTCGCGGGGTCGAAGGACCGGGCGTTCGTCTCGGGGCTGGTGCTGGACGCGCTTCGACGCCGGCGCTCGCTTGGCTGGATGATGGGGACCGAGGCGCCTCGGGCCGTCGCGCTGGCGGCGCTCAGGTTTTCCTGGGACTGGTCGCTGGAGCGGATCCTGTCGGCAGCCTCGGAAGAGCCGCATGGCCCGGGTGGATTGACCGCCGAGGAATTGAGCGCGCTGGAGACGCCGCGGTCGCTGGATGACGCGCCGCTTCCGGTGCACGGCGACTACCCCGACTGGCTCGATCCGCATCTGGAGCGCGTCTACGGCGAGGCGAGAGCGCAGGAGGCCGCGGCGCTGGCCGAACGCGCGCCGGTGGACTTGCGGGTGAACCTCATCAAGACCGATCCGCAGCGGGCGGCGAAGGTGCTGGAGCCGCTGAAGGCCGAACACGTCGCGCTGTTGGCGCAGGCCTTCCGCATCGCCGCGCCCGATCCGACCGAGCGTGCGGGCTCCGTCGAGACCATTCCGGCCTTCGGCAAGGGCTGGTTCGAGGTGCAGGACCTGGGCTCGCAGCTGGCCGCGGCGGCGGCGGGCGAGGTGAAGGGCAAGCAGGTGCTCGACTTCTGCGCGGGCGGCGGCGGCAAGACGCTGGCGCTGGCGGGGGCCATGGGCAACACGGGCCAGCTCTACGCCTATGACGCCGACGCCCGGCGGATGGCCGACCTGATCCCGCGGGCGACGCGGGCGGGGGTGCGCAACCTGCAGGTCCGCTCGCCGGTGGAGAAGGATCCGCTGCGGGGGCTGCAAGGCAAGATGGACGTGGTGTTCGTCGACGCGCCCTGCACCGGCACGGGCACCTGGCGGCGCCATCCCGATACGAAGTGGCGGCTGACGCCTGAGCAGCTTGAACGCCGCATGGCCGAGCAGGACAAGGTGTTGGACGAGGCCGCGCCGCAGGTGAAGCCGGGCGGGCGGCTGGTCTATGTCACCTGCTCGATCCTCGCCGAGGAGAACGAGGACCGGCTGGCGGCCTTCCGCGAGCGGCATCCGGACTTCGCCGTGAAGCCCATCGCCCTTGCCGACCTGCCGGCCACGCCCGAGGGCTACCTGCGCATGACGCCGCTGCGCACGGGCACGGACGGCTTTTTCGTCGCCGTGCTGGAGCGCTCATCGTGACCGAATCCGAATTCCCGATTAGGACGCTGCCATGACGACCGAACCCAACCACCAGCGCGTCCTGATCGTCGATTTCGGCAGCCAGGTGACGCAGCTCATCGCCCGGCGGGTGCGCGAGAGCGGCGTCTATTGCGAAATCCACCCCTACGACAAGGTCGAGGCCATCCTCGA
>CAMLKO010000340.1 GCA_946480495.1 uncultured Caulobacteraceae bacterium | reverse complement strand
TCCTCGGACCACGTGATCGCGGTCGGGGGCACGACGCTGAAGCAGGCGGTCAACACG
The DNA here is from genome assembly GCA_946480495.1 of uncultured Caulobacteraceae bacterium. The sequence continues at coordinate 2,510 of CAMLKO010000340.1, read as the reverse complement.
CGCGGCTGGACCGAAACGGTCTGGTCGGGCGCCGGCAGCGGCTGCAGCGCCGTCTATAGCCAGCCCAGCTGGCAGAGCGGCGTCGTCTCCAGCTGCTCGAAGCGAGCGCTGGCGGATGTGTCGGCGGTCGCCGATCCGAGCACGGGGGTGGCGGTCTACGGCCCGGTGACGCCCAAGAGATCGGGATGGCTGGTGTTCGGCGGAACGAGCGTCTCGGCGCCGCTGATCGGCGGCCTGTATGGCCTGAACGGCGGCTCGGTGAACTACGCCAGCGAGCCTTACGGCCACACCAGCGCCCTGAACGACGTCACCTCCGGCAGCAACGGCAGCTGCAGCGGCTCGGCGCTTTGCACCGCCAAGCAGGGCTGGGACGGACCGACGGGGCTCGGGACGCCGATCGACGCGACGGCCTTCTAGAGTTCGCCGATCGCGTAACGGCGTTCTGGCTGCTTGCGTAGAGCCCTGCCCCACCCCTAAGGTTCAGCCTAGGGGTGGAGGCGGCTATGAACCATTGGACAGGTCGGCGCCTGGCGCGGGTCGTGCTGGGCGGAGTGTTTTGCGCGGCGAGCGTCGCGGCGGCCGCAGCGGCGGAGTACCACGGGGTCGCGGCCGGCGACGACTACATCGTCATGGTCGACAAGAGCTCGATCTACCAGACCGGGGGCTTCACCCGCGGCTGGTCCGTCACGATGTACGCGAACCCGGGGGACGACGACGACCCGATCCTCAGCACGCTCGACGAATTCGACTGCCCGCAACATCGGTGGAGAGTGGTCAGTTACACGACGCGCGATGAAAGCGGGACGGTGGTCACGACGTTCGACAACGACGACCTGAGCTGGATCAACGTGGAGCCCAGCACCAACGCCGAAAGCCTCCAGACGGCGATCTGCTCGCCCTCGACCATGACCGATGAGGCGCTTCCGACGGACAACCTCGCCGACATCCTCAGCGCCTATGTGCAAAGCCTGAAAGACCAGTAGCCGCTAGAGTCCGAACGGCCAGGTTTCCTCGGCGCCCTTGCGGAATTCGGTGGGCAGCGGGGTTACCGCCGTCGTCTCGTCGAACCAGACATAGGCGTCGAACTGCTGGGGCAGCGAGCATTCGGAGTAGTGGCTCCAGCGCTCGGTCTCGGGGCGGTAGATGACGCCGATGAAGCGCTCCAGCTTCGGCTGCAGGAGGCGGTAGCGCAGCGTGTCGTCGGCGTGGCCCTCGCGCAGGTCCAGCAGGAAGCGCCCTCCCCCGCTGTCGTGCGCCAGCCGCTCGTAGCTGTCGGGGCGCGAGGGGTTCACGCGCCTGACCTGCATGGGGCCGTCCCAGTCGTCGGCGCAGGCGACGGTGCCGGAATGGGTTCCAAAGCCGATCAGCGCGGCGTCCTCGCCAAACCGCTCGCGGCAGAGCTGGCCGATGTTCAGCTCCTCGCGCACCACGCCCATCTCGGTCTTTGAGGCGTCGCCGATGTGGGAGTTGTGGGCCCAGACCACCGCCTTCGAGGTTGGTCCCTTGGCGTCGAGGATGGCCTCGAGCGTCTCGAACATGTGCGTGTCGCGCAGGTTCCAGCTCTCGGCCGAGCCGTAGTACATGACGCGGTAGTAGGCCTCGGCGTTCTTGATCAGCCGGGCGTTGGCGCTGGCGTCGAGGAAGTTGTCGCCGTCCTGCTTTACGTATTCCAGCCGGCTTTCCAGCATCTCCTGCAGCATCTTCGTGACCGGCGCCTCGCAGCGGCCGAAGCCGGCGGAGAGGGCCATGCGGCCGTAGGACTGCGGGTCCCTGGCCCAGGGCGTGAGGCAGCCGTAGCGCTCGCGGGCGACGTGGGCCGCTTCGGGATCGACCTTGTCGAGATAGTCCAGCACCGCCCGGATCGAGGCGGAGAGGTTGTAGAGGTCGAGGCCGTAGAAGCCCGTGCGTTCCTCCATCGGCAGCTTCAGGTTCCGCTCGCGCAGGCCCTCGATGAAGGCCTCGACGTCGGTGTTGCGCCACATCCAGGTAGGGAAGCGGCGGAACGGCGGCTCGGCGTGGGCGGGCTGCGACCGATCGCGGACGTAGCGGTCGAGGTGGGCGGCGTCGGGCCAGTCGGCCTCCACGGCGACGATGTTGAAGCCGTGCTTTTCGATCAGGCGGCGGGTGATGGCGGCGCGGGCCCGGTAGAACTCCGAGGTGCCGTGGCTCGCCTCGCCCAAGAGAACCACGCGGGCGCTGGCGAAGCGGTCGAACATCTGGGCGAACTTCGGGTCGTCCAGGCCGGGCAGCAGCTCGGCGGAGTCGCCGATCAGCTCGGCGAGGCCCTTTTCGCGGGCGGGCTCGCGGAAGGTGCGGGGCTCAGCCGGCCTGCCCGGCTCCCCCCAGCCGTATTCTCCGATCAGCGGCACGAACTGGACGGCGCCGAGGTCCTCCTCGTCCCAGTGCGCCGCGCTGGTGCGGGTGACTTTCACCAGGCGCTGGCTGCGCTCCTCGCCGCCGACGGGGATCACCAGGCGCCCGCCGATGTCGAGCTGCTCCATCAGCACCTG
>CAMLKO010000339.1 GCA_946480495.1 uncultured Caulobacteraceae bacterium | reverse complement strand
CCGTCCCCCGCGGCGCTTCCGGACTGGGGGTCGGAGGCGCTCACGATCAGGAAGGCGTCGCCGCTTCGGCGGAAACTCAGCCCCGTGCCGTCGAGCATTTCGGCAAGGGCGATTTCCGGGTCGGCTTCCTTGCTGATGCCGTGGGAGAGCTTGGCGTTGGTGAGGTCGGTGGTGAAAAGGACGGCGTGGTTGCTTTGCACGCCGAATTCATTGAGCGCGGCGGTGAGCGGTTGCGGCGCGATGTCGAATTTCACCGGCTCGGCGGCTTGCGCGGCGGCGCCGCCGAACATCAGGGCTGCAACAGCCGCCCCGCCGGCCAGCCGCGTCTTGAATTTCATTCCCCCCGACATGCTTTCACTCCCCCTTGGTCTGGTGCGGGCTTCATGCCCGCCTGACCCCAAGAGCGGGGTTCGCCGGATTTACCCCCCGGCGGGTTCGCCGATTTTCTTTATCCTGGAGTCGGAAAGCCGCACTTCGCCGGCGCTGGCCGAGGCGACGTTGACGAGGCCATAGTCCCGAACCGCCGCGACGAAGGTCGCCACGTCGCCCGGTTTGAAGGTGCCGCTGATCTTCTTTTGGCCCGCCGTCTCATCCACGTAGATCTTGCGGTCGGAGTAGCGGTTCATCTCGCCGGCCACATTGGCCAGCGGTTCGTCGACGAAGACCAGCTGGCCGCGCGTCCAGGCCACCGCGCGGGCGACGTCGGCGGGATGGACGTTCCAGGTGTCGCCGGTCGCGACGAGTTCCGTGCCGGCGACCATCAGGGTCTCCTGCACCTCAGGCGTCCTGGCGGCGAGCGGAGCGGCCGCGGCGGTTCTGGCGGGCGCGAGCGGGGCGTCCACGCGGACCTTGCCCTCGACCAGGGTGACCTTGAAGCCGTGGTCGACGCGGACCTCGAAGGCGGTGCCGACGGCGGTGACGGTGCGGCCGGCGGCGTGGACCTCGAAGGGGTGGCGCCGGTCGTGGGCGACCTTGAAGAAGGCCTGGCCGCGGTCGAGGTAGACGAGGCGCTTTTCGCCGTCCCTGCGGGTGCGCACGAGGGTGTCGGTCGACAGCGTCACCACCGAGCCGTCGGCCAGCGTGATGGCAGCCTTCTCCCCTACCCCGGTGCGGAACTGCTGGTTGGTCAGCGTCGGGTGGGGCCAGAGCTGCCAGCCCGCGCCGCCGATCACGGCCACGGCCAGGGCGGCAGCGATCGACTGCGGGACCCAGCGGCGGCGCGGGCGGCCGCGCTGCAGGGCGAGGATGCGGGGGTCGGCGCGCAGGGGCTCGATCCCCTGCCAGGTGCAGGCCACCGCATCGAAGGCGGCGCGGTTGGCGGGGTCGGCGTCGAGCCAGGCCTCGAGCTCGGCGGTCTCGGCGGCGGTCATGTCGCCCGCGCCGGTGCGGGTGAACCAGTGGACGGCGGCCTCGTCGATGTCGTGGAAGGCGGGAAGGGTCATGGCCGGCCCTCCGTGGCGGCGTGGACGCGCTTGAGCGCCGCGCCGATCAGCTTTTCCGCGCGCTTGACCGAGATGCCCATGCGCTTGGCGACGGCGGCGTAGGTGGGCTCCTCGAAGCGGTGGAGGAGGAAGGCCTGGGCGGTGCGGGCGGGCAGGCCCTCCAGCGCGGTGACGACCCGTTCCAGCGCCTCGCGGCCCATGACGATGCGCTCGGCGGTGACCTCGTCGGTGTCGGACAGGCGGCCGAACGCGCCGTAGAGGGCATGCGGCGGACGCGCCTGGCCGAAGCGGCGGGAGAGCACGTTGGCCGCCACGCGGAACAGGTAGCCCTTGACGTTCTCCACCCCCGCCTGCGCGGTGCGGGTGTGCATGGCGAGGAAGACCTCCTGCACCAGGTCGTCGGCGTCGGCAGCCCCGGCGCGCTTTTCGAAGTAGCGGCGAAGGGCCGGGCCATACTCCTGCGCCCAGGCGCGCAGCTCCGCCTGGCGGGCGGCGTCATCGCCAAGATCGGCCGGTTTCGGCGTCATCGCACCCCTTCACGCACATGGCCGGGCCCGCGCAGGACGGACCCCTCCAATGCCCAAGAGTAGCTGAGCGCGCAAACACCCCCCCGTCAAAGGCGAAAAAAGTCGCGGGTGGAGGGGCGAGAGTCGCCGCTGCCCGCGCGCGGATGCGGATGCGGGGATGCGGGCGCAGGGATGCGGGGAGGTGCGCGCATGTATGCGGGCGCGTCCTGGGCTGGGCTGAGGAGGGCGAGGCGGAGGAGCGGCGGGTCATCCGGCGATTATGCGGCCGGTTCGTGGGGCGGGGATAAGCTGGCCGGAGCCGAGGGGCGAGAGTGGCCGGATGTCTCCGGTTGGCATGTCTCGCTTTCTGGCAAAGAAAAAGGCGGCGGGACGTGGGCGCCCGCCGCCTCAGTGCATCCGGTTCAGAGGGGACCGAAGCCGGAGGGTCTTGCGCTAGCCGCCGAAGCCGACGGCGATCTTGAAGTATGGGCCGTCGATCGTGCGGTCGGCGTCCTTGTGCTCTTCGAAGCCAGCGTCGAGGACGTTGAAGTACCGCTCCCAGCGGTAGCCGGCGCCGACCTTGATGCGCTGAATCTCGTAGGAAAGGCCCAGCGAGAGGTC
>CAMLKO010000338.1 GCA_946480495.1 uncultured Caulobacteraceae bacterium | reverse complement strand
TGGTGCGGTCGAGAAGACTCGAACTTCCACGGGTTGCCCCACAGCGACCTCAACGCTGCGCGTCTACCAATTCCGCCACGACCGCTCGTGGTGAGGCGCGGGGGTTAGCAAAACCCCGCGCCTATGGGAACCCCTACGCCGGGACCTTGTCGCCGCGCTTCAACGGGTCCGGCAGGGGCTCGTCCTCGCCCACGAACTGAAGCGATACCGAGTTGATGCAATAGCGCAGCCGCGTCGGCGGCGGGCCGTCCGGAAACACGTGCCCCTGATGGCTGTCGCAGCGCGCGCAGCGGGTCTCGACGCGCACCATGCCGTAGCTGGTGTCGCGCACCTGCTTCACGTGCGCCTCGTCGTACGGCGCATAGAAGCTGGGCCAACCCGTCCCGCTCTCGAACTTGGTCACCGACCGGAACAGCGGCAGCCCGCACAGCCGGCAGCAATAGACGCCGGGCCGCTTCTCCCCCAGCAGGCCGCCGCAGAACGGCGCCTCGGTGCCGTGCCTGAGCAGCACGTCGCGTTCTTCGGAGGTGAGGTCCGCCTCGAGGCGGGCGCGTTCTTCGGGCGTGGGCGGGGCAAGGTCGAAGGCCATGCCTCCAATGTAGTCCGTTCCCGCCCCACGGGAAGCGTTGCAAAGCCCGCCCGCCCCGTCTAACTGCACGCGACATTTTCGTGCGCCAGGGGCCTGCGTCAGCCGATGTTTTCGAAGATTCTGATCGCCAACCGGGGTGAGATCGCGGTTCGGGTCATCAAGACCTGCCGCCGGATGGGCATCAAGACGGTGGTGGTCTATTCCGAGGCCGACGCCGACTCCATGGGCGTCGAGATGGCCGACGAGGCGGTGTTCATCGGCCCGGCCCCGGCCTCCGAATCCTACCTCGTCGCCGACAAGATCATCGCCGCCTGCAAGCAGACCGGCGCCGAGGCCGTGCACCCCGGCTTCGGCTTCCTGTCGGAGAAGGCCGAGTTCGCCCAGCGCTGCGCCGACGAAGGCATCGTGTTCATCGGTCCCAACCCCAAGGCCATCGAGGCCATGGGCGACAAGATCGAATCCAAGAAGTTCGCCGCCAAGGCCGGCGTCTCCTGCGTGCCCGGCCACATCGGCGAGATCGACGACACCGCCCATGCCGTGAAGATCTCCGAGGAGATCGGCTACCCGGTGATGATCAAGGCCTCGGCCGGCGGCGGCGGCAAGGGCATCCGCGTCGCCTGGAACCGCAAGGACGTCGAGGAAGGCTTCCCGGCCGTGCGCGCCGAGGCCAAGGGCGCGTTCGGCGACGACCGCATCTTCATCGAGAAGTTCATCGAGAGCCCGCGCCACATCGAGATCCAGGTGCTGGGCGACAAGCACGGCAATGTCGTCCACTTGTTCGAGCGCGAGTGCTCCATCCAGCGCCGCAACCAGAAGGTCATCGAGGAGGCCCCCTCCCCGCTGCTGGATGAGAAGACCCGCAACGCCATGGGCGCTCAGGCCGTCGCGCTGGCCAAGGCGGTGCACTACGACAGCGCCGGCACCGTCGAGTTCGTCGCCGGGCAGGACAAGTCCTTCTACTTCCTCGAAATGAACACCCGCCTGCAGGTGGAGCACCCGGTGACCGAGCTGATCACCGGCCTCGACCTCGTCGAGCAGATGATCCGCTCGGCCTACGGCGAGAAGCTGGCGTTCGGCCAGAAGGACCTGAAGATCAACGGCTGGGCCATCGAGAGCCGCATCTACGCCGAAGACCCCTACCGCAAGTTCCTCCCCTCCATCGGCCGCCTCGTCCGCTACGAGCCGCCGAAGGAAGGCGAGCAGGAGGGCTACACCGTCCGCAACGACGCCGGGGTCCGCGAAGGCGACGAGATCTCGATGTTCTACGACCCGATGATCTCCAAGCTCTGCACCTGGGGCAAAACGCGTCTGGCGGCCATCGACGGCATGGGCCGCGCGCTCGAGGACTTCCACATCGAGGGTCTGGGCCAGAACATCCCGTTCCTCGCCGCGGTGATGGACCAGGAACGGTTCCGCTCCGGCAAGCTCTCGACCAACTACATCAAGGACGAGTTCCCCGACGGCTTCAAAGGCACGGAGCCGACGCCCTTCCAGACCGACGTGATGATCGCCGCGGCGGTCGCCATGCACCGCATCACCTGGCGGCGCGCGGGCGGCAACATGCGCAACGACTGGTACGTGCTGGTCGGCCATGACAAGCGGCTGGTCGCCATCGAGGGCGACAGCGACGACCTGAAGATCCGCCTGCCCGACGAACAGCGCACCCTGGTGCTCGACGGCGTCACCTGGCGCCCCGGCAAGCCGCTGCTGCGCGGACGCCTCGACGGCCAGGACTTCACCGTCGCGGTCAAGCCGGCGGCCGAGGGCTACGTCGTCCGCCACCGCGCGGCGCAGGCGAAGGTGCTGGTGCTCACGCCCCGCTCGGCCGAGCTGCATGAGAAGCTGCCCGAGAAGCAGCCGGCCGACACCTCGAAGATGATCATCTCCCCGATGCCGGGCCTCGTCGTTTCCATGGACGTGACCGTCGGCCAGGAGGTGAAGGAGGGCGAGGTGGTCTGCGTCATCGAGGCGATGAAGATGCAGAACATCATCCGCGCCGAA
>CAMLKO010000337.1 GCA_946480495.1 uncultured Caulobacteraceae bacterium | reverse complement strand
TCGCACGGCGCCAGACCCCAACCCTCGTTGGCGCTGGCCGAAATGAAGATCGAGGCGCGGTTGTAGAGCGCGCGCAGCTCGGCGTTGGACGGCGCGCGGCGATAGGTAATCCACTCTGGCAGGGGCGGCGCCTCGCTCGTCCCGAACAGTTCGGCGGTGAGCTGGGGAAGCTTTTCCTTGGCGAGCGCCAGCGCCTTCAATCCGTCGGCGGCCCCCTTGTAGTGCGCGGGGTGGTAAAGCATGCCGACGTGGGCGGGACTGCGCTCGTCCAGCGGGACGTCCATCCCGAACCCGGCCTCGTCCAGCCCGTTGGGGACGTAGGCGGCGTCAAAGCCCATCTCGCGCGCCGCCGCCTGGGCGGCCCGGTTGATGACGATGTGCGCCTGCGCGTCCGCCCAGGCCCTGGCGATCAGCTCGTCCGGGCCGAAGCCGAAATCCCAGTGCTGGGCGTAGAAGACCCTGCGCCCCCGGTCGGCCGGCAGGGATGCGATCGGCGCCACGGTGTTCCAGGTTATCGGGATCACCACGTCGGCCTGAGGGAAGCGGCGCGGGGCGAGGTCGGGCGTCCACAGGCTCTTTACCCGCGGATCGATCGTCATCCAGCGCGACGGCCGCCACCGCCCGGTCAGTCCCCATGAGAAATGGCGCAGCCGCAGCCGCAACGCCTTCGAGACCCGCTTCGTTGGCTCCAGCTTGACCGGATGGATCACCGTCACCGCGTGTCCGCGCGCGACGAGGCGGTTGGCGTAATCATAGATGATCTTGGTGCCGCCCACGGGCGTGGGACTGGCGCCGGGCATCACGAAAACAATGCGCAGGATGGAGGGCGCCGTCATCGGCCGGATTTGGCTTGAGCGAGACCGGACGCCCGCGTAGCAGTGGCGGGAGATGTAGCTAAGCTCGTGCCGGGCGCCGGGGGGCGGCCGCCGGAGCGGGTTCCGCGCTCACTATTCTGGGGAAAGTAGTGGCCTTCTCTCATTGGCTGATCGTTCTTCTGCTCTTGTCCACGGCGCTTTTCGCCCTGGCCTGGTACCGTCTGCGGCTTCGATACCGGCGGTTTAAGGGGAAACCCTACGGCAGCAAAATCCGCACCGTGCCGATCACCGAGATCGACCCGGTCTTTGCGCTCACGCCGACCGGGCCCTCGCGTCAAACCGAGGTGGCCCACATCGCGGCCATCGGCGTTGTGGGGGGCGTTTCCGATCTGGAGAGCTGGATCCTGTGCGTGCTCGCAAAGCAATCGCGCAACATCTTCGAGTTCGGCACCGCGACCGGCAAGACCACCTATCTGATGGCGCGCAGTTCGCCGCAGGCGAAGATCGTCACGCTGACCTTGGCGCCGGATCAGGCCGCTTCCATCGGCCATGACAGCGGCGACGACCCGGCCTCCATCGCCGCGGCCCGGGCCGAATCTTCCTTCGAGAACTTTGTGTATTCGGGAACCGACGCCGAGGCCCGGATCGAGCAGCATTTCGGCGACAGCAAGGTGTTCGACGAAGAACCCTACGCCGGGACCATGGACCTCATCTTCGTCGACGGCGACCACACGGAAAGCTTCGTCCGCAGCGATACCGCCAAGGCGATGAGAATGCTCGCGCCCGGCGGGTGGCTCCTGTGGCACGATTTCCGGAGCACGCGGGAGGCGCCCGGCGTCTGGCGTTTCCTCCACGAGCTGCGCCAGACCCACGACCTGCTGCATATCCGGGGCACGGCGCTGGTCGCATATCGCAAACCGCCGAAGGCCTAGCTTGAGCGACGCGAACTGCCGTTGTAATGCGGCTGCCAATCACCGCTTTCGAGATTGAGGATCATGGCCAGTCACGCCCACGACGCCCACGCCGACTACCACCGTGGCGACATGGACATCCACGAGCAGGCCCACACCTGGGCCGTGTTCAAGCTTTTCGCGAAGTGGGGATCGCTGATCACCGGCGTCGGGCTGCTGTTCCTGACGCTGTGGTTCTGCACGAAGACCGGCTTCATCGGCTCGTTCATCACCGCGGTCGTGCTGATGGCGATCGGCATCCTGGTTCTGCGCGAACGCAAGGGCGGGGCCCACTAGCGTCGCTGCAGTGCAGCAACCATTTTGCATCGCAAGAACAGCGTTCTCGACAAGGGGCGGAAGCGTCCCTAAAGAGGCGCGCAATCCTGGCTCTCGGGAAAGGGGTTAGCCCGCATGGCCGTTATCGCCGTCACCAAGGAGCGCCGCGCCGGCGAGACGCGTGTCGCCGCCACGCCCGAGACGGTCAAGAAGCTCATCGCCGCGGGTTTTTCCGTGGTGGTGGAAGCGGGCGCGGGCCTCGGCGCTTCGGTTCCTGACGCCGATTACGCCGCCGCCGGCGCGGAGATCGCCAAGACGGCCAAGGCCGCCATCGGCAAGGCCGACATCCTCTTCAAGGTCCGCGCGCCGGAAGCCGAAGAGATCGCCGCGCTGAAGAGCGGCGCGATCGTGGTCGCCACGCTGAATCCTTACGTCGAGAAGGACGCCCTGAAGGCGCTGGCCGCCAAGGGCGTGAGCGCCTTCGCCATGGAGTTCGTGCCCCGGATCACCCGGGCGCAGGTGATGGACGTGCTGTCCTCGCAGGCCAACCT
>CAMLKO010000336.1 GCA_946480495.1 uncultured Caulobacteraceae bacterium | reverse complement strand
TCGCCGCGCAGGGCGACGATGTGGCGGATGCCGGCGTCCCAGTAGTCGCGGATCACCTCGTCCACCTCGGCCCGCGTGGCCCCGACGCAGGTCAGGTGGGCGGCGGGCTTCAGGTGCGTCTCGTCGAGGATGCGCTTGACGGTGCGGTGGGTGCGCTCGCGCGTCGAGCCGCCGGCGCCGTAGGTGACCGACACGAACGACGGATCGAGCGGCTCCAGGCGGCGGATGCACTTCCAGAGGTTCTCTTCGGCCTCCGGCGTCTTCGGCGGCGAGAACTCGAAGGAGACCTTCAGGCGGCTGGCCTGCCGCTCGCCCGCACGAGCGACGGGGCCGAGCGCCGAGATGGGGGCGTTCATGCCGCGCTCCTGTTGGCGTTGGCGGCGCGCTCGCCGGTCCAGATCTTCACGGTGAGGCCATAGCCGTTGGCCGGCGGCAGGGTTTCGCGCACCTCGCCCTTCAGCCCGGCGGCCGAAAGCCAGCGGACGATCTCCTCGTCGGAGAAGCCGAGGCGCCGGTGCTGGTGCTGCTCGCGCAGGGTCTCCAGCGTGTGGGGCGCGAAATCGACGATCAGCAGCTTGCCGCCCGGCGCGACCAGCCGCGCGGCCTCGGCCACGGCGGCGGCGGGGTCGGAGAGGTAGTGCAGCACCTGGTGAACGGTCACCAGATCGGCGAACCCGTCGGGCAGGCGGGTGGCGAAGATGTCGCCGTGGCGCAGCTCGGCGTTCAGGCCGGACGCCTGGGTGTGGCTGCGCGCGATGTTGAGCATCTGCTGGGACAGATCAAGGCCCAGGCATCGCTCGGCCTTGCCGCCCAGCAGGGTCAGCATCCGGCCGGTGCCGGCGCCCAGATCGACGAGCTGGCCGATCTTCTCCCTGCCGGCGGCGGTGACGATCGCCTTTTCGACCTTGTCCTCAGCGATGTGCAGGGACCGGATCTCGTCCCAGCGGGCGGCGTTGCGCGCGAAGTAGGAGGCGGCGTCAGTGGAGCGCTCGGCGTGGATCGCCGTCAGCCGCTCGGCGTCGCGCTTCATGATGGCGTCGGCCGGGTCGACAAGATCCAGCGCCTGTTCGACCAGCGCCCTTCCTGGCCCCCGCGCGATCAGGCGGTAGAAGACCCAGGCCCCGTCAGGAAAACGCTCCACCAGCCCGGCTTCCGCCAGCAGCTTCAGGTGCCGCGAGACACGCGGCTGGCTCTGGTCCAGAATACGGCAGAGCTCGAGCACGCTCAGCTCCTCCGACGCGAGGAGCGCAAGGATGCGCAGCCGCGTCGGTTCGCCCACCGCGCGCAGGATATCCACCGTATGGTCCGAGCTAAGAGCCATAGATGACATAAAGATATCCTTATATCCTTATGTCAAGTCGCGATCTATCCACAGCACAGTTAGTAAAGTGTCACGATTTGGCCCCAATCCCCGTAAAGCTGCGGCCGCCCGTCGCACCTGGGGGGCTTTTACCTGTGGAAACGACCCATGACCTTGAAATCCATCCTGCTGGGCGCCGCTGCGACCCTGTTTGTCGCCGCTCCGGCGTTCGCGGAAGACCAAGCCGCCCCCGCGCCGGCCGCTGATCCGGCTCCGGCCGCCGCTCCGGCGCCCGCCGCCGACGCTGCTCCGGCTGCCGCAACCGACGCTGCTCCGGCGGCTACGACGGACGCCGCTCCGGCTGCTGACGCGGCTCCTGCCGCTGACGCCGCCCCGGCCGCCGCCGCTCCGGCTGAAGCTCCCGCCGCTCCCGCGGCCTAAGGGCTTTAGGGGGCGGGCCTCCCGACGGCTCGCCCCACCCTTGCCGCCTACGCCTGGACGGGCGTGGCCAGCGGCTCGCCGGCAAAGAACCGGCGCAAATTCTCCAAAGTCTGACCGACCATCTGCGGGATGCTCTCGACCGTCCCGCCCGCCATGTGCGGCGTCAGCACCGTGTTGGGCACATCCGCCCAGCGCTGCGCCGGCGTCGGCTCCGTCTCATAGACGTCGAGCGCCGCCATCCCCAGACGCCCATCCTTCAGCGCCGCGATCAGCGCGTCCTCGTCGACCAGCGAGCCGCGCGCCACATTGACCAGGCATCCCCGCGGGCCCAGCGCCTCGATGACCTCCTTCGAGATCAGGTGGCGGTTGGCGGCGTTGGCGAGACAGCAGACGACCAGCACATCGCAGGCTTGCGCCAGGGCGAGCAGGCTGCCGGCGCGCGGCCATCGCGCCTCCTTGGGGTTCGGCCCCCACCAGCTGACCTCCATGCCCAGCGCCTCGAGACGCCGCGCCACGGCCTCGCCGATGTGGCCAAGCCCCACGACGCCGGCCTTCTTGCCCTTCAGCGAGGGCCGCGGCCGCATCCGGTCGGCATGGGTCCAGCGCCCCTCGCGCAGCCGCCGGTCGCCCTCGACCACGCCGCGCCAGGCGCCGATCAGCAGGCCCAGCGCGACATCGGCCACGTCGCCGGCGTTCAGCCCGACCGAGTGGGTCACCGCAACCCCGTGCTCGCGGCACCAGTCCACCGGCACGCCGTCGTAGCCCACGCTGACGCAGGCGATCAGGCCGAGCTGGGGCATCGACGCCAGGAACTCCGGCTCCAGCTTGAATTCGCCCGCATGCACGACGGCCCGCAC
>CAMLKO010000335.1 GCA_946480495.1 uncultured Caulobacteraceae bacterium | reverse complement strand
CCGGCTTCGGCCGGGCGGGCCTGGCGGGAGACGTCGCCGAGCGAGAGGATGCCGACCAGCTTCTTGTCGCGGTCGACGACGGCGATCCGGCGGATCTGGCTGGTGGCCATCTTGTCCTCGACGTCGGTCAGCTCGTCGTCGTCGAAGCAGTACTCGACGCCCTCGGTCATCACCCGGCTGACGGTGTCGCTGCCGGACAGGCCCTTGGCGAGGCCGCGCACGACGATGTCGCGGTCGGTGACCATGCCGAGCAGGCGGTCGCCGTCGCAGACCGGCAGGGCGCCGACGTCGTTGCTGGCCATCTTCTCGGCGGCTTCACGGATGGTGGTTTCGGCGCGCACGACCTGCACGTCGCGCGTCATGATGTCGGAAATCGTCATCGGGCGTCCTCCTCGTTGGGGGCAGGCCGATAGAACCGTTGAGCGCGGCGGTCGTTCCGGACACATCGCTGTCATAAAAGCTTCATGGACCGCGCGGCGCTGCTAAGAAGGCGATGGCGCGATTCAGCCGCTGGGGACGATAGACGATGCTGAGCTGGTTCCAGGCCGTGATGCCCAAGGAAGGGCGCTTCTTCGACATGTTCGCCCGCCACGCCCAGACGCTGGTCAACGGCGCCGAGGCGCTGCGCCGGCTGCTCGACGGCGGCGACGAGGTGCCGGCCTGGTGCGCGAAGGTCAGCCACTACGAGAACGAGGCCGACGCCATCACCCGCGAGGTGCTGACCGCGGTTTCCCGCACCTTCATCACCCCCTTCGACCGCGGCGACATCAAGGACCTGACCACCACGCTCGATGACGCCATCGACCAGATGCAGAAGACGGCCAAGGCGGTCACCCTGTTCGAGCAGCGCGAGTTCGCCCCGGAGATGCGGGCGATGGCCGACATCATCGTTCGGACCTCGGGGCTCACCGTCGAGCTGGTGGGCTCGCTGAAGGACCTGCGGCACAACTCAAAGCGCGTGACGGAGCTGGCGCAGGAAGTCACCCGCCTCGAGGAAGAGGCCGACGCCCTCTACGACGCCGGCATGAAGGCGCTGTTCCTCAAAAGCCGGGCGGGCAACGCCATGGACTATGTGGTCGGAGCCGAGATCTACGACCACCTGGAGAAGGTGGTGGACCGCTTCGAGGACGTGGCCAACCGCGTCTCCAGCATCCTGATCGAACACATCTGAGCCGGGCCGCACAGCCGTGGACCCGTTCATAATCCTCGTCTTCCTGGTCGCGGTCGCGCTGCTGTTCGACTTCCTGAACGGCCTGCACGATGCGGCCAACTCCATCGCCACCATCGTCTCCACGCGGGTGCTGCCGCCGAGGTACGCGGTGGCGTGGGCGGCGTTCTTCAACTTCATCGCCTTCGCCGTGTTCGGGCTGCACGTGGCCAACACCATCGGCAAGGGGCTGGTCGATCCGCACATCGTCTCCGACGCCCTGATCTTCGGGGCGCTGATGGGGGCCATCGTGTGGAACGTGATCACCTGGGTCGGCGGCATCCCGTCGTCCAGCTCGCACGCCCTGATCGGCGGGCTGATCGGCGCGGCGACGGCGAAGGCAGGGATCAGCAGCATCATCTGGGGCGGCTTCACCAAGACGGCCGTCGCCATCGTGCTGTCGCCGGTGACCGGCTTCTTCATCGCGCTGCTGCTGGTGCTGCTGGTCTCCTGGCTGTTCGTGCGGGCGACGCCGCAGCTGGGCGACAAGGTGTTCCGGCGGCTGCAGTTCGTCTCGGCCTCGCTCTACTCGCTCGGCCATGGCGGCAACGACGCGCAGAAGACGATGGGGATCATCGCGGCCCTGCTGTTCTCGCGGCACATGCTGGGCGCCCATGACGACCCGCCGCTGTGGGTGGTGCTGAGCTGTCAGGCGGCGATGGGCCTTGGCACGCTGTTCGGCGGCTGGCGGATCGTCCACACCATGGGCTCGAAGATCACGCGCCTGACGCCGATGCAGGGCTTCTGCGCCGAGACGGGCGGCGCCATCACCCTGTTCATGGCGACCTACATGGGCGTGCCGGTGTCGACGACCCACACCATCACCGGCGCCATCGTGGGCGTCGGCGCATCGCGGCGCGCCTCGGCCGTGCGCTGGAACATCGCCCAGCGGATCGTCGTCGCCTGGGTGATCACCATCCCGGCCGCGGCGGTGCTGGCCGCCATCTTCTACTGGGCGGCCGCCGCCTTCGGGTTCTGAGATGAGCAAGAAGGGCGTCCTGCAATGCGCGGCCCTGCCCTGGCGGATGGTGGACGGCGAGCCGCGGGTCCTGCTGGTCACCACGCGAAGCACCCACCGCTGGATCGTCCCGAAAGGCTGGCCCGAGCCGGACCGGCCCTTCCATGAACAGGCGGCCTTCGAAGCCTGGGAAGAAGCCGGCGTGCGAGGCGAGGTCTCGGTCCATCCGATCGGCGGCTTCGGCTACGACAAGGTCCGCAAGAACGGCAAGATCCGCCCGCTCTACGTCCGCGTCTTCCCGCTCTCGGTGACCGAAGAAGCCCCCGACTGGCCGGAAGCCCACGAACGCGAACGCCGCTGGTTCAACACGGCCGAGGCCGCCGAGGCGGTGCAGGAGCCGGAACTGAAGACGCTGCTGGCCGAGTTCCGGCCCTAG
>CAMLKO010000334.1 GCA_946480495.1 uncultured Caulobacteraceae bacterium | reverse complement strand
TCAACAACACGCCCTTCATCCGCAACCGCTTCTTCGAACAGGAATTCTACGACCTAGCCCGAGTGGAAGTCCTGCGTGGCCCGCAGGGCACCCTCTATGGCCGCAACGCGACCGCCGGCGTGGTCAACATCATCTCGGCCAAGCCGAAGTTCAGCTACGAGGCGAGGCTTTCGGCCGACGTCGGCAACTACAGCTCCAGCCGCATAGAAGGGATGCTCAACATCCCACTGGTCGAGGACAAGGTGGCCCTGCGCATCGCGGGCGCCTGGACCAAACGTGACGGCTACGCGACCAACCAGATCACTGGAAATCCGATCGATGGGCGTGATCTCTGGTCGACTCGTGTCTCCCTGCGTTTTCAGCCGACCGACCGGCTCAACGCCAACCTGATCTGGGAGCACTTCGAGGAGGACGACGACCGCCTGCGCTCGGGCAAGCAGCTATGCAAGAAGGACGTGGTCACACACCTGGGTGATCTGCCTGTGGACTTCTATGCGGCCGTGCCGGATCGTGGCCAGGCGGCGAATGTCGTGAGTAACGTGCAATCCGTGTTCAGCCAAGGTTGCACTCGGGAATCCCTTTATGATTCGTCGTCTTTCCAGACCCCGAACGGCCTGTCGTTACCCTACTATCTGCCGCTTGGCGCCATCGGGTTGCCGACGCGGAACGTAGGAGGACCCGGCACGCCGACCAGGGATCCGTACTTAAGCGCCACTCAGTCTCGCGATCTTCGGGTCATCGAATCCACGGTTGATCCAGACTACCGGGCGAAGACAGATATTGGCGAACTTCAGATCACCTTCGACCTCACAGACAAACTCACGCTCGCGTCGGAAACAGCGTATGGCGCGGATTTCGTCTGGTCGCTTCAGGATTTCAATCGATTCAACACCGCCCCTCAAACCTGGGCCGCCCCCGATCAGTTTGACGGACCGCCTCCGGGATGGCTGACGACGCTGATCGACCGCGGCATCCTCAGCACAGATGGCTTCTTCTGCGATCCGCAGTTGGGTTGCGCTGACCGTCTTGTCGCGGTTGACGTCTCGACTGGAAAGTCCCGGCAATTCAGCCAGGAATTCAGGCTCTCGTCGAACTTCGAGGGGCCGTTCAACTTCAGCCTTGGAGCCAATTTCCTTCGGGCCGATAGTATGGACAAGTACTATGTCTTCATAAACTCCTTATCCATGATGGCGGCAATAGGATCGCCGGGGAACTATGTCGCCGGACAAACCGACTCCTTCGGCTGCCTGAAGAATGGACCGGCGCCGCAGGATCCTAATCTCGTCTATGCGGTGGCGGGTTGTGTCTATATGGACCCCAACCCGATCGGAAGTCTGAACGATCAGGGTCACAACTACTTCCTGAGCAAGAACCCCTACAAGCTCATTTCTTATGCGGTTTTTGGAGAGGCGTATTACAACATCACCGATGCGTTAAAGGTGACGGCCGGCCTTCGCTGGACAGTGGACAAGAAGGAAGCGCCCCGTATTCCAAGCTGGCTGCTGGCCTCTCAATCCTACGGTTATCCGGTGGCCGAGGTCATCGAGCAGGAATGGCGTGAACCGACAGGTCGGCTCACGCTGGACTGGAAGCCGGACTTGTCGTTCACTGACCAGACCCTGCTCTATGCGTCCTACGCCCATGGCTACAAGGCCGGAGGCGCCAATCCACCACGATTTGTCTACGTCTTCTTCGGCAACGATACCGTGGCGAACGCCGCGCAGCAGGCTTCCGCCACCCGTCCAAAGACCTTTGACCCGGAATTTGTCGATGCCTTCGAGCTGGGATCGAAGAACACCCTCGCTGACGGCAGAGTGACGTTGAACCTGGCGAGCTTCTATTACGATTACACCGGCTACCAGGTCTCCGAGATCGTTGATCGCTCGGCCTTCAACCGCAACTTCGACGCGACCGTCTGGGGCGTCGAGATCGAGAGCGAATGGCGGCCGCTCGAAAACCTGAAGCTTGGCTTCAAGGGCGGCTACGAAAAGACCCGCATCAAGGACGGTGAGCAGGCGGTCGACCTGATGGACCGTACGGCCGGCCACGAAGGCTGGAGCGTAATCCGGCCATTCCCGACATTTGCGTCGAACTGCATCCTCCCGACGGCGCTTTATTTGCCCACGGGCGGCAGCATTACGGGACAAGCCATCTGGGGTCTTGGCGGACCGAACGGCGGCAATCCTGGCGGTTGCGAGTGGGCCTACATCGTCGGTTATGATCCCGGTACGGAAGAACCGTACACAACCGCCGCGGACGTGGGCCAAGGAGCGGCTGGTTTTTGGCGGACTGATCCGGTCACCGGCCAGACGCTCTACCCCGGCTTCGATCCTAGCCAGCCTGATATCAACAACGGCGAAGGTTTCTTCAAGCAGCTCGGCGGCAACGAGCTACCCAACGCCCCGCACTTCACCGCCACGGTGACCGGCGACTACACGCTGCCGCTGGCCAACGACTGGCTGATGACGCTGCACAGCGACGTGCACTGGCAGTCGCAGAGCTGGTGGCGGGTGTTCAACGACCATGTCTATGACAAATTACATCCCTATTTCACGATGAACCTGGCTGCGATCTTCACCAACGAAGAGCGCGGCTGGAACATCAT
>CAMLKO010000333.1 GCA_946480495.1 uncultured Caulobacteraceae bacterium | reverse complement strand
CGATCTTCGGCGAAGCCTATTACGACGTCACCGATAACCTCAAGGTGACGGCCGGCCTGCGCTGGACGGTTGACAAAAAGCAGGCGCCGCAAATCCCGAGCTGGGTGCTGGCGTCGGGTAACGTGGGCTCGTCGGTTCTGGAGGTGATCGATCAGGAATGGCGCGAGCCGACGGGCCGCCTGACGATCGACTGGAAACCCGATCTGTCGTTCACCGATGAAACGCTGCTCTATTTCTCCTACGCTCACGGCTATAAGGCGGGCGGCGCCAACCCGCCTCCAGCCGGCGCGGTGATCTACTGCCCCTACTGCGGCAATGAGGCGGTCGTGAACGCCGCCATACTGGCGGCGGCCACTCACCCGAAAACCTTCGATCCGGAGTTTGTCAACGCCTTCGAACTGGGTTCGAAGAATACGCTCCTCGATGGCCGGCTGACGCTCAACATGGCGGCCTTCTATTACGACTACACCGGCTACCAGATTTCCCAGATCGTCGATCGTTCCGCGCTCAACCTCAACTTTGACGCCAGGATATGGGGCCTCGAACTGGAAGCGGCTTGGCGGCCGGTGGAGAACCTGAAGATCAGCTTCAAGGGCGGTTACGAGAACACCCGCGTAGCCGATGGACAAGGCGCCATCGATCTGATGGACCGCACGGGGGGACATGACGACTGGATTGTCGTAAAGCCGTTCCCCACCTTCTCGTCTAACTGCGTCTTCCCCAAGTGGCTGTTTGTCGGCACCAATGGCGTGGACCACCTGGTCAATCTGGGAGGCAAGGGCGGCGGCAACCCCGGCGGATGCGAGTTGGCCTATCTGGTCGGCAACGACCCGGTCACCAACCTTCCGTATGTCCCGTATCCAACCGTCAGCGCCGTGTCGTCGCTGGGAAACTACGACAACTATCCAGGCTTCGATCCCTCGACGGCTCCCAACCATGGCGCCGGGTTCGACACCGACCTCAGCGGCCACGAACTGCCCAACGCGCCGCATTACACGGCGACGCTTTCGGGCGACTACACCCTGCCGCTCCCGCACGACTGGCTGATGACGCTGCACACCGACCTCTATTACCAGTCGGAGGCATGGACGCGCATCTTCAACATGCCGGGCTATGACAAGCTCAAGGCCTATACGAACGTCAATCTCGCGGCGATGTTCACGAATGAAGAGGCCGGCTGGACGGTCATGGCCTACGTCAAGAACGTGATGGACCGGGACTCCATCACCGGCGCCTTCCTGAACTCCGACGACACGGGCCTGACCACCAACGTTTTCCTCACCGAGCCCCGACTCTACGGCCTGCGGGTCACGAAGGCCTGGACGGGCGGGTCGTTGTTGGGCGGGTTCGGCGCACGGCATGAGGGGCCCTATCCCCTGACCATTGAGCTGGGCGGCGAGGTCGAACGGCACGATGCGCCGAACCAGACCTATGCACCGGATTTTCTGGACAGTTTCTCAGCGGCCATCGATCCGCGCAGCTATCAGGACCTTGACCTCAACTGGGGCGATGGGCGCGACGTCAAGTTGACCTATGCGCCCGGCGACGTCTGGCGCGTCGCAGTGGGCGCCCGCTTCGGCAAGGCCAGCCGGAGCGGTCGTCTGCTCAAGAGCGAGGATGGTCCCAGGGCCTGCATCATTGCGCAGGCCGTCTGCGATTACTACGTAGGTTACTCGGGCCACACTAACCCGAAGTATTACGCCAACCCGCAGAACTGGTCCGAAACATTCCTCTACGAGCAGGAAAAACACACCATCATCGATTTCTCGGTCGGCCGCGATGTGGGATTTGGCGCTTTCGGCCGCGGTAACTCGGTGTTGAGCGCCGGCATTCGCTACGCCCGGCTGGAATCGCGAACGAGCCTGAACATGACCGGAATACCGGACTGGCAGATCGCGCCGGAGTATGCGGCCCTCGTACCTTCGCAAAACCATCGCTACAGCGCCGTGATTGACGCAAGGCGGGAGTTCACGGGCGCGGGTCCGGTGCTGTCATGGGATGCCTCGCAGGAGATCCTGGGCAATGACGAGGTTGGCCATCTGGATGTGGATTGGACGCTCTCAGGCGGCGCTCTCTTCGGCAAACAGAAACTCGGCGCCGTCGGCAGCGAACGGGAGGCCTATTACAACGAGAAATATCTGGGTGCGTACACGAACCCGCCGACCCCGGCGTCTCCGCCGGTGGTCACCCCGATTGACGTCCGCCGCAGCAAGTCGGTCACCGTCCCGACTTTCACCGGCAGCCTGGGTATTTCCTACAAGATCGACCGTGTGATGGTCGGCGCGGGCTATCGCTGGGAACGGTATTTCAATGCCATCGACGGCGGTGTTACCGAGCACAAGTCCTACGACCGCACGATCGACGGTCCCTACTTCAAGGTCGCCGTCGGCTTCGGCGGCTAGTTTTCCCTCCGGCTTCGGTCCCCTCTGAACCGGAATATCCTGAGGCGGTCGCCCCCCAGCGGCCGCCTCCTTCTTGACAGCCCGCGCCATCGGCCCACGCTCATACGCGTACGTGTAGGGGCCCCATGAGCGATCCCGTTCAGGCGAGTGCAGGACAGGCGGACCGGCGGGCGATCGCCGACCTGTCGGTGCGCTACGGCCAGGCGGTGCGGCGGTTCT
>CAMLKO010000332.1 GCA_946480495.1 uncultured Caulobacteraceae bacterium | reverse complement strand
ACGCTGAGGCTGACGTCGCTGACGCCCGCGCCGTTGGCGTAGCGCTTGGCGAGACCGGTGACGTTGAGGGCGGGCGCGGCGTTCATGACGGAACGCATTGAAGCCGGAGTTAAGTTTACCACCCCCTAATCCGTAGGAAATTTCCCCAAGTGAAGGTTCATATAAATTGATTACGATCAATGCCGGATAAATTCATTCCCCCTTTTTGGGTCTCCAACTCGCCTTAACGGACAAGTATCCCTTGAGAAGACTCCCCGCTTTGGGCCGAAATCCATCATGCAAATATACTAATGCCAGTTGTAGCCTGTGACATTTTAGCGTCCTTGGGTTTGTGAATATGATTAACAATAGTATAACGACAAAAATGACGTCATAGTACGTGTAGGATGGAAGGGAAAAGGGGCTCCAAGTGCTTCCATTACAAACAAATAGCGCGGCGCTAGAGAGCGGCCGCGGTCGGGCTAGCTGGCCCGCCTTCAATCCGGACGCCGCTACGGAGGTCCTGGACCTTCTGAGTGTCGGCTTCGTGCTTACGAACGCCGGCGGCCGTATTTATTGCGCCAATAACGCCGCCGCCAATTCCATGCGCGCCGCCGACGGGTTGTTCGACAACAACGGCGTACTGTGCGCCGAAACCGCCGCCGACACCCAGGCTCTGCGCGAAATGATCCGCCGCGCGGCCAACGAAGGCGCCTCCGGCACCCTGCTGATCCGGCGCTCGCGCGAAGTCCGCCCCCATGCCGTCGGCGTGCGGCCCTGCCATTCGCATGGCGAGACCCTGGCCCTGGTGGCCATCCAGGACAACGGCCAGAAGTCGCAGGCCTATGTCGAGCGCATCCGCTCCATGTTCCGCCTGGCCCCGGCCGAAGCCGACATCGTCGTCCAGCTGGCGCTCGGCGCCGATCTTCCCGAAATCGCCGCCTCGCGCGGGGTGAAGATCAACACCATCCGCACCCAGATGGCCTCGGCCATGGTGAAGGTGGGCGTGCGCCGTCAGGCCGAACTGGTGGCCGCCGTCGCCGGCCTCAACATCCTGGCCTGATCGCGGGCAGGGGACCTTGCGGGCGTTCCGATGCAAGGTCCGTTTCCATCCAGTCTAGGGCCGCGACGCCGTGGGCAGAGCCGCCTGCGTCCGGTAGCCGTGGATCCACGCGTGCCCGGCGCTGTAGGTCATCACCGGATGATATCCGCGCACATCCTCCGACCGCAGCAGCCGGTCGTTCTGGCTGTCGAGTATCCAGAACTCGTTTCCGTCGCGCACCGCCAGCACCGCGTGGTCGATGCGGCGGATCTCGTCCTTCAGCACCGCCAGATAAAGGTCCTCGCGGCTGAAGCCCGAAGCTTCCAGCAACTGCATCTTGGCGATGGCGAAGTCTTCGCAATCCCCGCGCCCGCGCGCGAACGCCTCCTCGATCCCGGCCCAGTGGTCGGTCATTCCATAGATGTCGCGGTCGTCGCCGACGGCGAGCTGGTGGTTGACCCAGCTATTCACCGCCATCAGCTGCGCCTCACGCGGCAGGTTGCGGATCCGCTGCAGCAGCGGCGTCCACGGCCCGTCGATCGGCGGCCAGGCGAGATGGTCGAGCCAGCCGGCCTGTTTCTCGGCCACCAGGCTCTGGGAGGGCAGGGCGACCGAGCCGAAGAGGTTCGGCGCAGGCTGGGGCGGCGGCCTGTAGAACGGGTCCTGCACGGTCGCGATGAAGTCGCCCAGCGCATCGGACTCCTCGGGCGTCGGCGCTACTGGCGCGGACTCCGGGGAGGGCGGCGGCAACACCTGCTCCTCGATCGCTTCCTCGGCGCGGGCGGCGCTGAACTGAACGGCTACGCACGCGAGCATGGCCGCCGCGACGATACGCCCGACGCCCCCCGATCTCCGCGCGGCCTTAAACTCTGTCGTCAAGACACGCTTCCACCCGATGACGACCAAGTAAATGCGCTGATTTCCTCGTTTGCGATAGAGGAAAGCCGCGCCCGGCCCAGTAGAAAGCTTCGTCCATGTCCCGCTTGAAACCCGCCGGCGCGCCGGTGCTGCTCGCTCTCATGATGTCGCTCGCGGCGCCGGCCATGGCTCGGGACGCCGGCGATTATCCGGCCGCGGACGATCCCGGGACCCTTGCCGCCTGGCTTGGCGATCGCACCAACATCAAGCCTTCCGCGGTGGTGACGATCACTTCCGGCTTCGTCATCGCCCTGGTCGGCAAGACCATGCCGCTATCGCCCGACGGTCCGGTTCGGGTCACCCTGCGCGAGGAAGTCATCGCGCCGGCCTTCATCGACGCGGTCGGCGGCCGCTCGAGCCTGATGTCAATGGAAATCCAGTGCGACGAGCGGCGCCTGCGCATGGACGAACGCCACCTCTACGCGGGCCCGAACCTCAGCGGCCGGACCGAGGTCGTGGAGCCTTCCACCGAGTGGCTGCGCATCCCCGAAGAGTCGATCATGGACGACGTCGCGCGCGCCGCCTGCGAGGCCAATTATCCCTGGCCGCTCAGGGACTTGGCGCCGCCCGCCACCGTCGTGGCCGTGCAGACGGCGCCGGCTCCGCCGATCGCGATGGCGCCTCCATCTCCGGCTCCCGTCGCGCCTGTGCAGGCCTCCGTCGAGCCTCCTGAAGCCGCCTCCGAACCGCCTCC
>CAMLKO010000331.1 GCA_946480495.1 uncultured Caulobacteraceae bacterium | reverse complement strand
CCCTTGCCGTCGTAGCCGTTGCGGCGGGTCTTCAGCAGGCACGGCGTGCCGAGCCGCGCCACCGCCTCGGCGGCCTCTTCGGCGCTGTCGACGGCCGCGAACTCCACGGTCTTCGCGCCGACGCTGCCCAGGAAGGTCTTCTCTTCCAGCCGGTCCTGCGCCACCGCCAGCGCCTTGGCGCCCGGCGCGACCTCGGCCCCCAGCGCGATCAGCCGCTCGACGGCCTTGGCCGGGACGTTCTCGAACTCGTAGGTGATGACCTGCGCGGCGTTCGCCAGCGCCTCCAGCGCGGCCGGGTCGTCGTAGCCGGCGACGAAGGTGGTGCGCGCCACGCGCGACGCCGGCGAGTCCTCGTCCGGCTCCAGGATGGCGACGTCGAAGCCCAGCCGCGAGGCGGCTTCGCTCAGCATGCGTCCCAGTTGCCCCCCGCCCAGGATGCCGATGGTCGAACCCGGAGGAAGCGGAAAGCGGGCCATCAGTCCTCCACCGTCTCCGCCACCGCTTCCGTCTGCCTGGCCCGGAAGGCGGCGACCCGTTCGGCCAGCGCGGGGTCGGACAGCGCCAGGATCTTGGCCGCGAGCAGGCCGGCGTTCTTCGCGCCCGCCGCGCCGACCGCCAGCGTTCCGACCGGCACGCCCGCCGGCATCTGGACGATGGAGAGCAGGCTATCGAGCCCATTCTGCAGCTTGGATTCCACCGGCACGCCCAGCACCGGCAGTT
Source organism: uncultured Caulobacteraceae bacterium (assembly GCA_946480495.1). Next base: position 1,914 of record CAMLKO010000331.1, on the reverse strand, counting down.
CGGTCATCGAGGCGGTCATGCCGGGAAGGTGGGCCGCCCCGCCCGCGCCCGCAATGATCACCTTGAAGCCGGCGGCCTTGGCGCCCTTGGCGAAGCTGTAGAGGCGGTCGGGCGTGCGGTGGGCCGAAACCACCTTGGCCTCGTAGGCGACGCCCAGGGCGTCGAGCGCCTCGGCCGCGCCTTTCAGCGTCGGCCAGTCGGACCGGCTGCCCATGATGATGGCGACGGGCGGGCTGGCGGTCATGGTCTCGTCCCCCGACGGGGTCCCGGCCCCGGAAGGCGGCGGAGTATAGGCGCCGCTTTCCTCGCCGCAACCTCAGGCGATGATGTCCGGCGTCAGCTGGTCTTCGATCTTCTGGATGGCGTCGCGCAGCGCCAGCTTCTTGCGCTTGAGCCGCGCGATCTGCAGCTGGTCGGCGAGCGGCCGGGCGGCCAGCGCCCCGATGGCGTCATCCAGGTCCTGGTGTTCCTGGCGCAGCTCCGCCAGTTCGCTGCGCAGAGCCGCTTCCGGATCCTCGAAAGGCTCGTCGTGGTCGTTCATCGCCGCTCGCCCTCGGTCGCGCTAGATAGCAGAGCGGGGCTCTTCAGGCGATGGCGACGGTCAGCTTGCGCAGCGCGTCGCGCGGCGCCGGAGCGCCCCAGGCCGCCGCGGCCGCCTCGGCGGCTTCCAGCGGATCGCCGGACCCGCGCGGCGTCAGCGTCTCCAGCGTTTCCATCAGGACCCGCTCGGCCAGCAGCTCGGCCGTCATGATCTCCTCGCGCAGTTCCTCGCGCGCCCGGTCATCGACCGGCGGACGGGCGTCGCGCAGGTGCCGGCGCGCCTGGCGCAGCGGCGTCAGCACGCCGGCCTCCCAGGACCTCGCGATCTCGACGCCCTTCTCGAGCGCGGCCGGATTCGGCGCGCCCCAGACGGCCCACAGCAGGAACGACGTGCACTGGCCGTGCTCGTCCTGCAGCCACAGACAGATGTCAGGAACCTCTTCCGACTGGTACGCGGCGACAGCCCACTCCCAAAGGCTCACGCTTCCCCTCCAATAGGCGCCAGATCCTCCCCCCAGCGCCGAACGGGCCGCCACGACAGGCCGAAGAGGTCGAGCGAACGTCCCACGGACTGGTCGACCATCTCCTCCAGCGAGGCAGGTTTCGCATAAAAGGCCGGCAGAGGGGGCGCGACCACAGCGCCCATCTCCGCAAGCTTCGTCATAGTACGCAAATGGCCTAAGTGAAATGGGGTCTCTCGAACCATGAGCACGAGGGGGCGCCGCTCCTTCAGCGTCACGTCGGCGGCGCGGGTCAGCAGCGACGAGGTAACGCCTGTCGCTATTTCGCTCATCGTGCGCACCGAGCAGGGCGCCACGATCATGCCGAGCGTACGGTAGGAGCCCGACGCGATGGCCGCGCCCACGTCGCCGACCTTGTAGGTGACGTCGGCTTTCGCGTTGACGTCGGCCATCGAGAGCTCGGTCTCCTGGCTCAGCGTCAGCGCCGCCGCGCGGGAGAAGACGAGGTGGCTCTCCACCCCCATTTCCCGGCAGGCGTCCAGCGCCCGCAGGCCATAGATGACGCCCGATGCGCCCGTGATCCCCACCACGAGCCGGGGTTTTTCGCCTGCCGCCATCGTCTTCGGCTCCTGGTTCCACTCAGCCAAACTGCGCCGCGTGCAAGGATATTTGATCTGACAGTTGGGCGCAGCGGGTGTTCACTCACCCTTACCAGCAAGCATGGAGGCGTAAACCATGGCCGTCGATGCCCGTATCCGCGAACTCGGAAACCGTCACCAGTCTCTCGAGCGCGCGATCCAGGATGAAATGTCCCGACCGGCCGCGGACGACATACGACTCAAGGAGCTGAAGCGACAGAAGCTCAGGCTGAAGGAAGAGATGGAAGGCCTGCGCGCCACCGCGCACTAGACCT
>CAMLKO010000330.1 GCA_946480495.1 uncultured Caulobacteraceae bacterium | reverse complement strand
CGCCAGGCGGCGTCCTTCTCCGGAAAGGCGATGCGCAGGTTGCGCTCGGCGGTCTTGTGCGAGCCGCTGAGCGGGCCCAGCAGCTTCAGCAACGCCCCGCCCAGCCACGACGCGACGTCGGTCGGCAACAGGCGGAACAGGAAGGTGAAGACGTCGAAGCCGATGGCCTCCAGCCGCCAGGCCAGGTCCTGCCCCAAGGAGACGCGCGCGTCGTTCGCCATGGCCCTTGGTAGGCTGGCGCGGCGAGCCGCTCAAGGCTAAGGCTCAGGCGATGAGTCTAGACGCCGCCCGCGCCGCCGAACTCGACGCCTTCCTGCTGGCGCTGAACCGCGCCTCGGCGGACGTGATCCTGCCGCTGTTTCGCGCCGACCACGGGCTGGAGGACAAGGGCGGGCGAGGCTTCGACCCCGTCACCGACGCTGACAAGGGCGCCGAAGCCGCCATCCGCAAGCTGATCGCCGAGCGCTATCCCGACCACGGCGTCATCGGCGAGGAATACGGCGAGGACCGCCCCGACGCCGAGTTCGTCTGGGTTCTGGACCCGGTCGATGGCACCCGCGCCTTCATCGCCGGCCTGCCGCTCTGGACCACGCTGATCGGGCTGCGGTTTCAGGGACGGCCGGTGATCGGCTCCATCGGCCAGCCGTTCCTCGGCGAGGTCTTCATCGGCGGCCCGTCGGGCTCGCGGCTGGTGGTCGCGAGCGGCGAAGTCCCGCTGAAGGTCCGCGCCTGCCCGAAGCTGACCGACGCGGTGATCGCCACGACCGACCCGGAGTCCTGCTTCAACGGCGCGGAGCTCGGCGCCTGGACCCAGGTCCGCGCCGCCGCCAGGCTCGCCCGCCTCGGCTGCGACGCCTACGCCTACGCCATGGTCGCCCAGGGCACGATGGACCTCGTCGTCGAGGCTGGCCTGAAGTGCTGGGACATCGAAGCCGCGATCCCGGTCGTGGAAGGCGCGGGCGGCCTGGTCACCAACTGGCGCGGCCAGCCCGTGGGCCAGAGCGGCGGCCAGATCGCGATTGCGGGCGACCGGGCGGTGCTGGACGAGGCCCTGGTGGCGCTCAAGCGCTCCGCGAAGTGACCTGAGCCGCGAGCGCATCGAACTCGCGCCAGAAGAAGGCCCGGATCTCGTCGGTTTCCTGCAGGATCTCGTGGTAGCTGCCGGGGACTTCCAGCCAGCGGCCCTGGGGCACGCGGGCCATCACGGCGATCTGGTCGGTGTTGTCGACCAGCTTCTCCCGCTCGGCGCCCAGCGCCCAGACCGGGATGGCGATCTTCGCCACATCGGGCGAGGTCTTCAGGTAGGCGATGGCCGTGAACGCGAAGTCGAGCCAGCCCCAGGTCGGCGAGCCCAGCGCCAGGTCGTTGCTGGCCGCGAGCTGGGCGTTGTTGCGGTCGTAGCGGCGCCGGTCATGCGTCAGCACATTGGTCTCGAACGGACCGCCGAACGGCTGGCCGGGGTCGCCCAGCACATAGTCGCCCGCCCGTCCAAGCCGCGCCATCACCCACGCCAGCGTCCGCGCGCCGGCCTTGCCGCGGGCGCCGGTGTTCAGTCCAAACATCGGCGCGCTCAGGATCGCGGCCGAGAACCGCTTCTCCCCGTGCGCCAGCGCCAGCATCGTCAGGCAGCCGCCCATGGAGTGGCTGAGCGCGATCCAGGGCTTGGGCATCCGCGCCTCAAAAGTATCCAGCAGCGCCTTGTAATCGCCGACGAAATCGGAATACCCGCGCGCATGTCCCTTCAGGCGGTCCGGCAGCGCCCGCGCCGACAGCCCTTGGCCGCGCCAGTCGTGCGCCAGCACCGCGAAGTCGCGGTCCAGCAGGTCCTGGATGGTCTCGAAATACTTCTCGATGGGCTCGGTGCGCCCGCCGCTGACGACCACCGTGCCGCGCGGCTTCGTCGCCGGGAAAAAGGAAGCGGCGCGGAGGGTCGCCCCGTCCGCGCCGCGAAACCATTCAGCCGTTCCGTGGTCCGGAACGGGCGCCTCGGGGATTGAAACCAGAGGCGCTTGCTCGCTCACCCGTTCAGGCGGGCGAAGATCTGCTGCATCTTCGGCTGCAGCGACATGGCCAGGCCCATGTCGGACAGCTTCAGCTTGCCGCTCATGAAAGCCATCGTGGCGTCCAGCTTGCCTTCGCCCATGGCGACCAGGTCGTCCCTGGAGATGGTCATCGTCAGGTCCGCCGGCTTGTCCTCGTTGGTGACGTTGCTGCCATCGATGTGGATGAAGCCGTCGCCCTTGAGGTCGAACTTGATGGACTTGCCGATGCCCGGGTCCGGGTTCACGGCGCCGCGGATGCGGTCGGTCATTTCGTCGAGAGTAAAGGACATGGGTGCGCTCTCCCTGATTGCACTGGCCGACTCCGATAGCTTGAGCGGGCTGCCAAGTAAACAGCGTTCAGTCGGCTTTCGCCCCTCTTGAACGGCGTCTCTCGTTCCTAGCCCCTCGGGCCTTTTTCGTAGCCGAGCGCGGCCGCCGCTTCATCCGCCAGCAGCCCGGTCTCGACGGCTACGCCGGCCGCGCGAAGTCGTTCGGCTCCTTGCCCAGAAGCGAAGGGGCTCGCGTCCTCGGCCGCGACCACCACGCGGGCCACTCCAGCCGCCAGGAGCCGCTCCGAGCATGACATCCCGCCG
>CAMLKO010000329.1 GCA_946480495.1 uncultured Caulobacteraceae bacterium | reverse complement strand
GCCGCCGCGTCCTCGCCCTTCAGGGATTCCAGCGCACGGCTGAGCGCCGCGCGGCCGACAGGCTTTTGCAGCACGAGTTCGCCGTCGGCGCAAACCCCCGCGTCCCCGGTGTAGATCACGGGAACGCCTTCGATCTCATGGTCGAGCTCGATGAGCAGGTCCTCGTCGAGGTGTTCGCGGACCGAAAGGCTGGTCACCACCAGGTCGGGCCGGCGCGCGCGCACGGCGGCGAGCGCCTGATGACCGGTCGAGGCGAATCCGAAGGTTGCATAGCCCATGACGCTCAGCGCCGACTTCAGCGCCAGCGCCGAGGTCGAGTGGTCCTCGACGATCAGGGCGTGGGGACGGGCCAGGCTCATGACGACATCTGGCGTTTGAGGGCCGTGGTCGCCTTGCGCTGCTCGACGGCGCGGGCGCGGCGGGAGGCGGTTTCCTCACGGCGGGCTTCAAGACGCTTGGCGGCTTCGGCTTCGATGGCCGGCAGGGCCTCCTGGCTCGCCGCCTGCTGGTCGGGCGTGCCGCTGGAGCCCAGACGCCGGGCGTTCGCGAGGAGGTTCAGCACCCCTTCGTCTGACATCTCAGGAAGTTTTTCGATCAGATTCATGCGCGAGCCTTTCGGCGAATGGCGCACACCCGCCGCATGGCGTCGCTACGCGGCTGAGGAGAGCGCCGGAACGGCGAGCTGTACGATAGCCCGAGGCCAGTAAACCCGCCAAACGATATATATTTTTGATTGCCGGGAACCATCCCGAATTTTCCGTAATGCCAGGGGAAGCTGGCCGCCAAATGCGCGAGTTCCCAACTGCTCTCACCTTGTCTTGCGCGAGACTTTTGGCGAGCGGCTTCGCCCTTGTTGACGCTACGGCGGCCTTAACCCGGACCCGCTCAGGCGCTATGTGAGGGGGGATGGCCAACAAGCCCGAAAACCCGACCGAGCCCTTCAAGCGCGCGCTGGCGCACGCCGCGCGCTCGCTTGCCGAGACGCCGGACCTGGAGATCGTCTTCTCGGGCGAGGGGCCGCAGCTGACCGGCAAGCGCGCCGTCCTGCCCCATCCGCCGCGCGACCTGCCGCCGAAGGAGGCCGCCCGCATCCGGGGCCTGGCCGACCAGATGGCGCTTCGTCTTGCCCACCACGACTCCGCGGCGCACGCCAAGGGCCGCCCTTCCAACCCGCAGGCCCAGGCGGTGTTCGAGGCCATCGAGCAGGCGCGGATCGAAGCCATCGGCGCCAACAACCTGGGCGGGGTTCGCCTGAACCTGACCGCCGCGCTGGAAGCCAATATCGAGCGCAAGGGCCTGAACCGCGCCCTCGACCGCACGTCAGCGCCGATGGCCGACGTCATCGGCATGATGGTGCGCGAGCGGCTGACGGGCGATGCGCCCCCCGACGGCGCCAGGGCCATGGTCGACCTGTTCCGCGAGGAGGTCGAGGCCAAGGCGGGCAAGGACCTCGACAAGCTGGTCGCCGAGCTCGACGACCAGGCGGCGTTCGGCAAGATCGCCCGCTCGATCCTGCGCGACCTCGACATGGACGCCGACGCGACCGACCTCTCCGACCAGAACGAGGAGGACGACCAGGACCAGCAGTCGGAAGCCAGCGACGAGAACGACGGCGAGGGCGAAGGCCAGTCGCCGGAAGGCGCCTCGATGCAGGAGACCGAGGCCTCCGACCGCGAGGGCGAGGACGGCGACGAGCAGATGGTCCAGGTCGAGGACGACCAGGACGCCGAACTCTCCGACGAGGCGCCGGAGATGGGCGACGGCGCCAAGCCCGCCCGGCCCGATATCCGCGACCGCGGCGACGTCGAGCCGCCCTACAAGATTTTCACCAACGCCTTCGACGAGATCGTCAACGCCGAGGAGCTCTGCGACGCCGAGGAGCTGACGCGGCTTCGCGCCTATCTCGACCAGCAGCTCTCGGCGCTGTCGAGCGTGGTCTCGCGGCTGGCCAACAAGCTGCAGCGGCGCTTGCTGGCGCAACAGAACCGCGCCTGGACCTTCGATCTCGAGGAAGGGATGCTCGACGTCGCGCGCCTGACCCGCGTGATCGTCGACCCCACCGCGCCGCTGTCCTTCAAGCAGGAGGAGGACACCGAGTTTCGCGACACGGTCGTGACCCTGCTGATCGACAACTCGGGTTCCATGCGCGGGCGCCCGATCATGGTCGCCGCCGTCTGCGCCGACATCCTGGCCCGCACGCTGGAGCGCTGCGCGGTGAAGGTGGAGATCCTGGGCTTCACGACCCGCGCCTGGAAGGGCGGCATGGCGCGCGAGGAGTGGATCAAGGCCGGCAAGCCGCCGTCGCCTGGCCGCCTCAACGACCTGCGCCACATCATCTACAAGGGCGCGGATTCGCCCTGGCGGCGCGCGCGCAAGAACCTCGGGCTGATGATGCGCGAGGGGCTGCTGAAGGAGAACATCGACGGCGAGGCCCTGATGTGGGCCCACCAGCGGCTGATCGGCCGGCCCGAGCAGCGGCGCATCCTGATGGTGATCTCCGACGGCGCGCCGGTCGACGACTCGACGCTGAGCGTGAACAGCGGCCACTACCTCGAACGCCACCTGCGCCAGGTGATCGGCGAGATCGAGAACCGCTCGCCGGTCGAGCTGCTGGCCATCGGCATCGGCCACGACGTGAC
>CAMLKO010000328.1 GCA_946480495.1 uncultured Caulobacteraceae bacterium | reverse complement strand
GACGGCTTCTTCATCACCGGCGACCTCGGCAGGATCGACGAGCGCGGCTACGTCCACATCATCGGGCGGGGCAAGGACCTGATCATCTCGGGCGGCCTCAACGTCTATCCGAAGGAGGTCGAAACCGAGATCGACGCCCTTGCCGGGGTGGTCGAGAGCGCGGTGGTCGGTTTGTCGCACCCCGACCTCGGCGAGGCGGTGACGGCGGTGGTCGCCGCCGCGCCGGGTTCCAAATTAACCGAGGCGGAGGTGCTTTCCGCCCTCTCGGCGCGCCTGGCTAAGTACAAACAACCAAAGCGGGTTCTGTTCGTGGAAGACCTTCCCCGAAACGCCATGGGCAAGGTGCAGAAGGCGCTGCTTCGGGAGCGATACGCGAAGCTTTACGCCTAAGCCCCGGAGAACGCGGGTTTCCAACCGCGTCTTGAACCTTCTCACAAATGATCCACATAAATCACGAGGCGCCGCCCGGTTTTGGGGCGGACGGGCCGTCCGATTCAGGCGCATCGTCTGACTTACCGCGGTCCCAAAGGCCGAGCGCGACCAACGCGCCGGTCAGGAGTTTACGCATCATGTCCGAGATCAGAACCCTACCCGTCCTGCCCCTCCGCGACATCGTGGTCTTCCCCCACATGGTCGTGCCGCTCTTCGTCGGCCGCGACAAGTCGGTGAAGGCGCTCGAGGAGGTGATGCGCACCGACAAGCAGATCCTGCTGGTCACCCAGAAGAACTCCGCCGACGACGATCCGGCGCCGGGCGACATCTATGACGTCGGCGTGCTGGCCAATGTGCTGCAGCTGCTGAAGCTGCCCGACGGCACCGTGAAGGTGCTGGTCGAGGGCAAGACGCGCGCCGCGGTGCTGAAGTTCACCCGCCAGGACGTCTTCTACGAAGCCGAGGTCGCTTCCATCGAGGAAGAGGGCGGCGAGGTCCACGAGGCCGAGGCGCTGTCGCGCGCGGTCGTCGAGCAGTTCGAGAACTACGTCAAACTGAACAAGAAGATTCCGCCCGAAGCGTTGGCCTCGATCCCGCAGATCGTCGAGCCCGGCAAGCTGGCCGACTCCATCGCCGCCCACCTGTCGGTGAAGATCCAGGACAAGCAGCAGCTCCTGGAGATCTTCAACATCGTCAAGCGCCTGGAGAAGGTCTTCGCCCTGATGGAAGGCGAGATCTCGGTGCTGCAGGTCGAGAAGAAGATCCGCTCGCGCGTGAAGCGCCAGATGGAGAAGACCCAGCGCGAGTACTACCTGAACGAACAGATGAAGGCGATCCAGCGCGAGCTGGGCGAGCAGGACGACACGCGCGACGAGCTGATGGAGCTCGAAAAGCGCATCAAGAAGACCAAGCTCTCCAAGGAAGCGCGGACGAAGGCGGAAGGCGAGCTGAAGAAGCTGCGCAACATGAGCCCGATGTCGGCCGAGAGCACGGTGGTGCGCAACTACCTCGACTGGCTGCTGTCCATTCCGTGGGGCAAGGCCAAGCCGAAGAAGATCGACATCGTCGAGGCCGAACGCATCCTCGAGGAGGACCACTACGGCCTGGAGAAGGTCAAGGAACGCATCCTGGAGTACCTGGCGGTGCAGTCCCGGACCAACTCGCTGAAGGGCCCGATCCTGTGCCTCGTCGGCCCTCCGGGCGTCGGCAAGACCTCGCTCGGCCGCTCGATCGCCAAGGCCACGGGCCGCGAGTTCGTGCGCCTGTCGCTGGGCGGCGTGCGCGACGAGGCCGAGATCCGCGGCCACCGGCGCACCTACATCGGCTCGATGCCCGGCAAGGTCATCCAGTCGATGAAGAAGGCCAAGACGGTCGACCCGTTCTTCCTGTTCGACGAAATCGACAAGATGGGCTCGGACTGGCGGGGCGATCCGTCCTCGGCGCTGCTCGAGGTGCTGGACCCGGCGCAGAACTCGACCTTCAACGACCACTATCTGGAGGTCGACTACGACCTGTCGCAGACGATGTTCGTCACGACGGCCAACAGCCTGAACATGCCCCAGCCGCTGCTGGACCGCATGGAGATCATCCGCATCCCCGGCTACACCGAGGACGAGAAGCTGGAGATCGCCAAGCGCCACGTGCTGCCCAAGCTGATCAAGGACCACGGCCTGACGCCGGAAGAGTTCGTTGTGCCCGACAAGGCCATCCGCGACCTGATCCGCTACTACACCCGCGAAGCCGGCGTCCGCTCGCTGGAGCGGGAGCTGGGCAACCTGGCGCGTAAGGCGGTGCGCGATCTCGCGCGTGAGGAGGCCAAGGTCATCACGGTCGATGACGAGCGGCTGGACAAGTACGCCGGCGTCCGGCGCTTCCACTACGGCGAGACCGACGAGGAAGATCAGGTCGGCATCGTCACGGGCCTGGCCTGGACCGAGTTCGGCGGCGACATCCTGACCATCGAAGCGGTCCGGATGCCGGGCAAGGGCCGCACCACGGTCACGGGCAACCTGAAGGAAGTGATGAAGGAGTCCATCTCCGCCGCTCACTCCTTCGTGCGCTCGCGGGCCACGCGCTACGGCATCAAGCCGCCGATCTTCGAGAAGACCGACGTGCACGTGCACGTGCCGGAAGGGGCGACCCCGAAGGACGGTCCCTCGGCGGGCGTGGCGATGGTCGTGTCCATGGTCTCGGTGCTCACCGGCGTGC
>CAMLKO010000327.1 GCA_946480495.1 uncultured Caulobacteraceae bacterium | reverse complement strand
CCGACCAACGATCTCGACATGGACACGCTCGATCTCTTGGAAGACCTGCTGGCCGACTATGACGGCACGCTGATCCTGGTCAGCCACGACCGCGACTTCATCGACCGGCTGGCCACCAGCACCATCGCGCTTGATGGCGCCGGCGAGACCATCGAGACCCCCGGCGGGTGGACCGATTTCCAGCGCCAGAACCCCGGCTTCTTCGCGCAGGCGCCCGCAACGCCCGCGCCCGTGAAGCCCGCGCCCGCCCGCCAGCCGGCGGCAAAGCCCGCCAGGCTTTCCTACAAGGATGCGCGCCGCCTCGACGAGCTCACCGGCCTGATCGAAAAACTGCCCGCCGCGATCGCCGCCCTGGAACAGCGCCTCGAAGACCCTACGCTCTACGCCCGTGACCCGGCCGCCTTCGACGCGGTGATGAGCGAGCTTTCAAAGGCCCGCTCAACGCTGGCCTCAGCCGAGGAAGAGTGGCTTGCGCTGGAGGAAAAGCGGGAAATGCTGGCCTGAGCCGGCGTGGATACTTTTACTTGTGGATAACCGCAACTGCATGAATATTCGGATCGAATATAAAGTTATCCACCGGTTATGCACAAGTTACACACTTTGGCTAACAGCGGAATCAACAAGCGGCCGGTCTTTGGCTGTTGCCTAATATCAGTAACCGCGACACATTCAACTCGTCGGAAGGAACTGCGGCGCGGGCGAGGTCGGCAACGGCAAGGTCTAGCGAGCAGGAGTACTTCGGGGTCAAGGGCTGAAGGGAGACCTTCGGAAACCGGCTCTGGAGTGGGTCCCAGGCTAAGTTCGGAGCAATCCGTTCCCTGCCAAAGGCCATGCCTTTCGATTACAGGCCCTCGCAAGAGGTCTTGGGTGAGAGGGCGATGAAGCCGGGCGACCGGATGCATCGTCCTCTTGCTCGATTCCGGGCCTGTTTGCGTCCTTCGAGACGGCGCTGCGCGCCTCCTCAGGATGACGAACTCAGAAATGCGTCATGGTGAGGAGCGCGGTACGCGCGTCTCGAACCACGCACCACCTTGGCCGTCGTCCAATCGCGCCCTACGCTCGAACCCATGACCGTAACCCGCTTCGCCGCCCTCATCCTGGCCGCCGCTCTGGCCGCCTGTTCGCCCGCCGCCAAACCGGCGCCCGAGCCAGGACCCATCCCCATCAAGTTCGCCACCGACTGGCGCGCCCAGGCCGAGCAGGGCGGCTTCTATCAGGCGCTGGCGACCGGCGAGTACGCCAAACGCGGCCTCGACGTCTCCATCATCCAGGGCGGCCCCGGCGTGAACGTGCCCCAGCTGGTGGCCTCCGGCGCCGTCGAGATGGGCATGGGCTCCAACAGCTTCATCGTCCTCAACCTGGCCCAGGAAAAGGTCCCGGTGACAGCCGTCGCGGCCTTCATGCAGAAGGACCCGCAGGTCCTCATCGCCCACCCCGGCCAGGGCATACGCTCCATCGCCGACATGAAGGGCCGCCCCATCCTGCTGGCCGACGCCTCGGTCACCGCGTTTTGGGTCTGGCTGAAGTCGAAATACGGCTTCACCGACGATCAGGTGCGCAAATACACCTTCAACAACGCCCCCTTCATCGCCGACAAGCGGGCCATCCAGCAGGGCTATCTGTCGTCGGAGCCCTACACCATCGAGAAGGAGGCGGGCTTCAGGCCGGCCGTCTTCCTGCTGGCTGACGAGGGCTACCCCGGCTACGCGGCCATGGTGCTGGCCAACGACGCCCTGATCGCCTCAAACCCCGCGGCCGTGCGCGCCTTCGTCGAGGCCTCGGCCGCAGGCTGGAAGAGCTATCTGACCGGCGACCCGCGCCCCGGTGACGGCCTGATCCTGAAGGACAATCCGGAGATCACCCCGGCCATCCTCGACCAGGCGCGCGACAAGATGCGCCGCTACGGCATCGTCGGCGACGGGTCGGGCGCCATGACCGACGCGCGCTGGGCGGCCTTCTTCAAGGTCGCCTCCGATCAGGGTGTCTATCCCGCCGATCTCGACTATCGGCGCGCCTACACCTTGCGGTTCCTGCCGGCGGCGGCGCCATAATGCGACCAGCCTTGGCCATAAATCCGCCATCGGCTTGCAGCGCTGTAACGACAGGGGCGGCATTCAGTAATCGGCCCCCGCGACAAAGATATCAGCCCTGGGGAGGGAAACGATGGGCCGTAAAGCCTTAGCTCTCAGCGCCGCACTGGCCGCGCTGTTCACCGCGGGTTCCGCAAGCGCCGCGGTTTCGGTGCTTGGCAGCGGACCGGCCAATCAGTGCTCCAGCGCCGCCCTTGCCGGCGACGCCTCCGACAAGGACCTGGATGTCTGTAACCAGGCCCTGATGGAGGCCATGAGCCCGCACGAAAAGGCCGGCACCTACGTCAATCGCGGCGTCATCCTGCTGCGGCTCAAGCGCTTCAACGACGCGCGCGCCGACTTCAAGACCGCCGAGCAAGTGGACCCGACCATGGGCGAAGCCGTCGTCAACAACGGCGCCTCCTACGTGGCCGAGCGCCGCTACATGGAAGGCCTGACCGAGATCGACCGCGGCCTGGCCCTGAACCCCGAGGAGCCGGAAAAGGCCTACTACAACCGCGCCCTGGCCAACGAAGGCCTCGACGACATGAAGGCGGCCTACCTCGACTACATGAAGGCCCT
>CAMLKO010000326.1 GCA_946480495.1 uncultured Caulobacteraceae bacterium | reverse complement strand
CCGTGGCGATCAGGTCGCGATGGGCGACGGGGTCGGCCAGCCGGTAGGCCGGAAATCCGCTCTGGCGCAGGCCCAGCGGATCGCCGCCGCCGCGCAGCTCCAGGTCCAGTTCGGCGATGGCGAACCCGTCGTCGGTGCGGCGCAGGATGTCGAGCCGTTTCTGCGCCGTCTCCGAGAGCGGTGGGTCGTAGAGCAGAACGCAGGCGCTCTCGCGGTCGCCCCGTCCCACGCGGCCGCGCAGCTGGTGAAGCTGGGCCAGCCCGAACCGCTCCGCCTGCTCGATGACCATGATGGTCGCGTTCGGCACGTTGACGCCGACCTCGACGATGGTGGTGGCCACCAGCACCGAGACCTTGCCGTCGACGAAGTCCGCCATCACGGCGTCCCTTTCGGCCGACGGCATCTGGCCGTGAACCAGTCCGACCGGGAAGCCGAGGATGGTCCGCAGCGCCTTCGCCCGCGCCTCGGCGGCGGCGAGGTCGGCGACTTCGGACTCGCTGACCAGCGGGCATATCCAGAAGGCCTGCGCGCCTTGGCCGACCGCGGCCCGCAGTCGCTCGACGATTTCCAGCAGGCGCGGCATCGGGACCGCGCGGGTGGCCACTGGCGTCCGGCCAGGCGGTTTCTCGTCGATGCGTGAGACGTCGAGATCGCCGTATACCGTCAGCTCCAGCGTGCGCGGAATCGGCGTGGCGGACATGGCGAGCAGGTGCACGCCCTCGCCCTTTTCCTGCAGCAGTTTGCGCTGGGCGACGCCGAAGCGGTGCTGTTCGTCCACGACCGCCAGCGCCAGCGCCTTGAACGCCACCTCGTCCTGGAAGAGGGCGTGCGTGCCGACGGCCACGGCGGCCGAACCGTCGGCCAGCGCCTTCAGCTTCTCCGCCCTGCCCGAGCCCTTGTCCCGGCCGGTCAGCAGCACGGTCTTGATCCCCTGCGCGGCCAAGGGCTCGGCGATGGTTTCGAAATGCTGGCGCGCGAGAATCTCGGTCGGGGCCATGAAAGCCGACTGCCTTCCCGCGGCGGCGACGTCGGCCATGATCAGCATTGCCACGACCGTCTTGCCCGCGCCGACGTCGCCCTGCAGCAGCCGCGTCATGCGCTCGCCGGACGCAAGATCGCCGCGGGCTTCCGACAGCGACCTGATCTGTGCGCCGGTCAGGCGGTAGGGCAGGGCGTTCTCGGCAGCCTCTGACAACCCGCTCGCGCCGATGACCGGCCCGGGCTGGGAGCGGCGCGCGGCCTTGCGTTGGGCCAGCGCCAGCTGGTGGGCCAGCAGCTCGTCGTACGCGAGCCGCCGGCGCGGGCGGGCGAGGGGACTGACGTCGGCTTCACTCTGCGGATTGTGGAGCTGGACGAGCGCCTCGCGCCAACCGGGCAGCTTCTCGCGGGCCAGCCAGGCCGGATCATCCCATTCCGGCAGCTCAGGCGTGCGCTCCAGCGCCTCCAGCGCGAAGGTCCTGATCCGGCGAGACGGCAGGTCGGCGGTGGCGGGATAGACGGTCTCCACCTGCGGGATTTCGCCGACGTCCGCCGCGTCCAGCTTGTAGGCCGGGTGGGCCATCTGGATTTCGGACCCGAAGCGCTCGACCTTGCCGCTGACCGCGATCTTCGCGCCGACGGGATAGCTCTTCAGCAGATGGTCCCCGTGGCGCTTGAACCAGACGATGGTCAGAAAGCCGGTCCCGTCGAAGCAGAGGATTTTCCAGGGCAGGTCAGGGCGGCCGGGCTTCTGGTGCTTTTCGACGATCACGATCAGCGTCTGGACTTCGCCTTCGCGCGCCTGGTCGACCGTGGTCACCGGCCGGCGCACAAAGCCGCTGGGCGCCAGGAACAGCACGTCGCGGACGATGGGTCCGGCGACCTTTTCCAGCAGCGGCGCGACGCGCGGCCCCACGCCTTTCAGCGTGCCGATCGGCGCAAAGAGCGGAAAAAGAATCTCCGGTCGCATGGCGGGAGCATAGCGCGGGTGGCGCCGGACGCCGCGTGGCTCTATATCGCCCGCTCGGTTCAAAGGCGTTCATGGACGACACGCGGCTTAAGAGGCTGAAGTTCCGCGCGTGGCATCGCGGTTTTCGGGAAGCGGACCTCATTCTGGGGCCGTTCGCGGACAGCCATGCCGATTCGATGACGCCGCAGGAGCTGGACCAGCTCGAAACGCTCCTCGAACAGAACGACCACGACATCTACGGCTGGATCGTAGGGCGGGCGCCCACACCCCCTCAGTTTGAGAACGCGCTGATGGCCAGGCTGCGCGCGTTCGAGCCATCGGGCAGGGGAGGCGGCCGTGGCGCGTGACGAGGCGGCCCGCGTTGCGACCCCCGCCGACCTGAAGCGGGTGGCCAGGGAAGACGGCCGCATCGACCTCGCCGGCGCGCCGGAGGGGTTCGATGCGCTGGTCATGGCCGACGTCGCCCGCGCGCGCGGCGGTCTGACCTGCTTCATCGCCCGCGACGGCGGCCGGGCCAGCGCCTTCATCGGCGCGATGGGCTTCTTCGCCCCCGAGATCGAGATCCTGTTCTTCCCGTCGTGGGACTGCCTGCCTTACGACCGCATCGGACCCTCGCCGGGCGTGGCCGCCCAGCGGATGGCGACGCTGTCGCGGCTCGCCGGTGAGTTCGATCACAAGAAGCCGGTGATGCTGGTCACCGCTGCCGCTGCCGCCCTGCAGCGCGTGCC
>CAMLKO010000325.1 GCA_946480495.1 uncultured Caulobacteraceae bacterium | reverse complement strand
CTCCTCTGAACAGGGAAGCGCGCTGATACGCTTCCCGTTGCTGCAGCGCAAGACGCGCCACCGCGCGCCCAGCTATGCAATAAGGGTCGACACCCTCAATATGCGGTTAGCCGGCGCCTTGCCGGCCGCGATTATCGGGGGCTGTCATGGAAACCGCGTATCAGCCGGAGGCGTGGCGCGATCTGTTCCTGATGATCGGGACCTGCGCGGGCGCGCTCGTGGGTCTGCTGTTCATCGTCATGTCGCTGCATCTGGACAAGATCAGCGAGCTTCCCGACCACAACATGCGCGCGACCATGCAGGGGGCGCGCTACAACATCCTCCACCTGCTGACCGTGATGGTCGAGGCGGCGGTCCTCTTGGCGCCGCAGCCGCTGGAATGGATCGGCGTGGAGCTGGTCGTCATCAACCTGCAGGGGCTCAGGCTGCCGATCACGATCATCGCCCGGTACGCCGACAAGCATCTGACCATCAGCGAGCGGGGCCGGTTTCCCACCCTGCTGCTCGCAACGATCATCGGCGCCTACCTGCTTGGGGCCGGCGGCGGAGCCATGCTTTTCAGCCATCCGGTCTGGGGACTCTACCTCGTCACCATCGCCATGGTGACCAAAACGGTGCGCTCGGTGCTGACCGCCTGGATGCTGATGTTCGCGGTCCGCCGCCCCAAGGACTGACATCCGGAAATCCTTATTCCGGAAATCGGGAACAAGGCGCGCGCTCCAGAGTTTGCACCCTGCCAAGCTTGGGTCACGGCGCGGGTCGATCCCGATCGCCGCTGGAACGGCTAGGTGGAGTTCAGGTGTACCCAACTGAAAGACGCCAGCTGGCCCCCCTAGCCGGCGAATAGAGCAAAGGAACTCGCGATGCATGTGAGTAGCAATACTACTGCGAAACTTCGGATGGCCGCTGTGATCGTCCTGGGCGGACTTAGCCTGAGCGCCTGCGCCACCCAGAGCTATGTCGATCAACAGATCGCCGTGGTGAACGACCGGATCAACGCCGTCGACGCGAAGGCGACCGACGCGCTGCAACGGGCTGACGCCGCCAACGCCACGGCTCAGGCCGCGGCCGCTGACGCGCACAACGCGAATGCTCGGCTTGACCAGCTGACCACCCGCGTCGACACGCTGCAGCAGCAGCAAAGCATGGCGCGCCAGCCACGCGGCTGATTTTTCGGCGGAGCCGGCAGGCTTGGCGCCTACCGAGCTCCGCCTTCTGCGTTTAGTGGTGCGGAAGTCCACGTCGAGTGTCAGGAGTCATGGCGATGGTCTGTCGCACAGCGGCGCCTCTGGCCGCCTTCATTCTGGGCGTAAGCGCGCTCGGCCTGGCCTTGCCCCATGCCGCGCTGGCGAAGACGCCTGTCGCGGCAGCCAAGGCCCACGCCAAGCCGGCCAAGGCGAAGGCGAAGGCGAAAGCCAAGACGCCGCCAAAGCCCAAGCCCATCGAGCTCCCTCAGACCGTCGCCGGCCTGGCCGACTGGGTGGCGAGCACGGGCGATAACCAGGACATGCCCTTCATCATCGTCGACAAGGCCGCCGCCGTGGTCGCGGTCTATGACGCCAAGGGCAAGATGCTGGGCGCGGACGCCGCTCTGGTCGGATCGGCGCAGGGCGACGACTCCGCGCCGGGCGTCGGCGACCGCGAACTCTCCGACATCCCGATGGAAGAGCGCACCACGCCCGCCGGCCGCTTCATCGGCGGCTTTGGCCCCGCCGCCGGCAACGACCGGGTGCTGTGGATCGATTACGCGACGGCGATCTCGCTGCACGCCGTCATCACCAGCAATCCGAAGGAAAAGCGCCTGGACCGGCTGAAGTCCAAGACGCCCGACGACAACCGCATCACCCACGGCTGCATCAACGTGCCGACGAAGTTCTACAGCAAGGTGATCCGCCCGACGTTCGCCAAGGGCCACGGCGTCTTCTACATCCTGCCCGACACCAAGCCGCTGGTGGATGTGCTGCCAGGCTTCTACCTGCAGACGGTGCTGGGCGCGCCGAAGGACAGCCAGGCTAGCTCAACGCCGACAGAACAGCCTGTCCCATCTGTGCAGTTGTAAGCGCTCTACGCCCGCGGAGGGCGGGAGCGCGACGAACGAAGTGTCCGCGCCGCGCCCCCGTCCGGTCATATCACCCGCGCGGGTGCTTGGCCTGGGCCTGCTGCTGCTCCAGGGTGTCGACGCGGGGCGCCAGCTGATCGAGGCGCTGGTTGGCGTTGCGCGCGTCGGCGGCTGCGGCCGCGGCGGCGGCATTGGCGTTGCCGGCGGCGGTGTTGGCCGCGGCGGCCGCGGCGGCGGCGGCGTCGGCCCGTTGCCCGGCGTCGGCGGCCTTCGCATCGACCGCGCTGATCCGGCCGTTGGCCGCCGCGATCTGCTCATCGACATAGCTCTTCGTCGCGCAAGCGCTCAGGCTTAGTCCGCCGAGCACGAGGATCGTCGCCACGCGGAGCTTTCCAGCAAGATTGTTGGCCATACTGATTTCCATTCCCTCTGTTTTGCCGCCCGGCCGCCATGGCCGATCGGGTTCATCGTTTTGGGTATTAATAAACTTCACCGTAACGTTCCAGCGAAGCATTCAGGCTTCTTTGGGGCTAGCCCAGCGCCGCCAGCACCGCCTCGCCCATCTGCGCCGTCGCAAGGCTTCCGCCGAGGTCGCGGGTGCGGGCGCCGGACGCCAGCGCTTTCGTCACG
>CAMLKO010000324.1 GCA_946480495.1 uncultured Caulobacteraceae bacterium | reverse complement strand
ACCTGCAGGCGGGTGTTCATCTCGATGAAGAAGAACTCGCCGTCCTCGTACAGGAACTCGATGGTGCCGACGCCGAGGTAGCCGATCTTGCGGATCGCCTCGACGACCACCTTGCCGATCTTCGCCCGCGTCGCCGCGTCGATGGCCGGGGAGGGGGCCTCCTCCATCACCTTCTGGTGGCGCCGCTGCAGCGAGCAGTCGCGTTCGCCCAGGTGGCAGACGTTGCCGAAGCTGTCGGCGATCACCTGCAGCTCGATGTGGCGCGGCTTCTGGAGGTAGCGCTCCATGTAGACGGCGTCGTCGCCGAACGCGGCCTGCGCCTCGCCCTGGGCGGTGGCCAGCGCCTCGGCGAGGTCCTCGCGGGTCTGGGCGACCTTCATGCCCCGCCCGCCGCCGCCGGCCGCGGCCTTGATCAGCACGGGGTAGCCGATCTCATCGGCCGCCGCGAAGGCCTCCTCCTCGGAGGTGATCGCCCCTTCGGAGCCCGGCACCACCGGGATGCCCGCCTCCTTCACCGCCTGCTTGGCGGTGATCTTGTCGCCCATCATCCGGATGTGCTCGGGCCTGGGCCCGATGAAGGTGAAGCCGTGCGCCTCGACGATCTCGGCGAAGCGGGCGTTCTCCGACAGGAAGCCGTAGCCCGGGTGGATGGCGTTGGCGCCGGTGATCTCGCCCGCGGCGATGATCGAGGGGATGTTGAGGTAGCTCTTCGCCGCCGGCGCGGGGCCGATGCAGACGCTCTCGTCGGCCAGCCGCACCCACATCGAGTGCGTGTCGGCCTCGGAGTGCACCGCCACGGTGGAGATGCCCATCTCCTTGCACGCGCGGTGCACCCGAAGGGCGATCTCCCCGCGGTTGGCGATCAGGATTTTGTCAAACACGGCGACTACTCGATGACGACCAGCGGCTCGCCGAACTCGACGGGCTGGGCGTCGGCCACCAGGATCTCCACGATCTTGCCCGCGCGCGGGGCGGCGATCGGGTTCATGGTCTTCATCGCCTCGACGATGAGCAGGGTCTGCCCCTCGGCCACCGTCTGGCCGACCTTGATGAACGGCTCGGAGCCCGGCTGCGGCTGCAGATAGACCGTGCCCACCATCGGCGAATTCACCAGCTCGCCCTGGTATTCCGGCGCAGCCGCGGCCGCGGAGTCCGCGCGCGCGGCGGACGCCGCTCCGGCTGAGGCGGCCACGGCAGGGGCGGGAGCCAGCGCCACGGGCGCAGCGGCCACGGTCACTTCGCGGGCGACGCGGATGCGCAGGTCGCCGCGCTCCACCTCGATCTCGGTGAGGTCGGTGTCCTTCAGGATGCCGGCGAGTTTCCTCACCAGCCGGGTATCGATGGCGCGCCCGTCGTCGGGGGTAGAATCCACGGGAGCCGTATCATTGGGCATGAAGCGATAAACCTCTGTTCAGGCCGGGGAGTTCAGCGCGCCGACCAGGCTGGCGGCGGCTTCGACAGCCAGTTCGTAGCTCGCGGCCCCGAAACCGGAGACAACCCCGGTGGCGGCGAGCGAGACGTAGGTCTTGCGGCGGAAATCTTCCCGCGCCGCCGGGTTCGACAGATGGCACTCGATGACCGGGATCGAGAGCGTCTTCAGGGCGTCCAGCAGGGCGACCGAAGTATGTCCGTAGCCCGCCGGGTTGATGATCAGCGCGCAGCCCTTCTCGCGGGCCTCCTGCACCCAGTCGATCAGCTCGCCCTCGTGGTTCGACTGGCGGAAGACGACGGCCAAGCCGTTCTTCTTCGCCCGCGATTCGCACCGCGCCTGGATGTCGGCCAGGGTGTCTCGCCCATAAATCTCGGGCTCGCGGACGCCAAGAAGGTTGAGATTGGGCCCGCTCAGCACATAGATCGGTTTCGACATTCGGCCCCTGCCGCCCGGTTCGGCCCGTCTTGTATAGCCCGCCGGGCGGGGTCACAAGCGCGGGGCGCGTTGAGGAATGAAATGCAAATCTCGGTGAACGGGGAAGAGCGACGGTTCGAGGGGGTCACGGATGTGGCCGCGCTGGTGGCCAAGCTTGGCCTCGACACCCGCAAGGTGGCCGTCGAACGCAACCTGGAGATCGTCCCGAGGTCGGCCTACGCCGCCACCCCGCTGGCCGACGGCGACCGTATCGAGATCGTGACCTTTATCGGAGGCGGCTGAGGTGAACGCGCACGTGAATCCCGAAGACACCTGGACCGTCGCCGGACGCACCTTCCGTTCGCGGCTGATCGTGGGGACGGGGAAGTACAAGGACTATGCGCTGAACGCCGCCGCCGCCGAGGCCGCGGGCGCGGAGATCGTCACCGTGGCGGTGCGGCGGGTGAACCTGTCGGACCCGAGCCAGCCGCTGCTGATGGACTATGTGAAGCCCGAGCGCTTCACCTACCTGCCCAACACCGCCGGCTGCTTTACCGGCGAGGAGGCGGTGCGGACGCTGCGGCTGGCGCGCGAGGCCGGCGGCTGGGACCTCGTCAAGCTCGAGGTGCTGTCCGATCCCAAGACCCTCTACCCCGACATGGAAGAGACGCTGCGGGCCCTGAAGCTGCTCGTCGCCGAAGACTTTTCGGTGATGGTCTATTGCTCGGACGACCCGGTCTATGCGCGCAAGCTGGAGGAGGCGGGCGCCTCGGCCATCATGCCGCTGGGCGCGCCGATCGGCTCGGGGCTCGGCATCCAGAACAAGGTCAACATCCGCCTGATCGT
>CAMLKO010000323.1 GCA_946480495.1 uncultured Caulobacteraceae bacterium | reverse complement strand
TGGTGAAGATCGCGGCCAGGTTCATCGTGAAGTAGGGGTGCAGCTTGTCGTAGACATTGTCGTTGAACACCCGCCACCAGCTCTGTGACTGCCAGTGCACGTCGCTGTGCAGGCTCATCAGCCAATCGTTGGCGAGGGGCACGGTGTAGTCGCCGGTGACCGTCGCGGTCCAGTGGGGGGCGTTCGGCAGCTCGTTACCCCCGAGTTGCTTGAAGAAGCCCTCGCCGTGGTTGTTGCCGTAGTCCAGCGTCGGGTCCCAGCCCGGATAGCCGGGGTGATTTTCGAGGTTGTCATTGTCGACATGGGGCGGCGGTGGGTTTTGCGTAAGATCGATATAGGGCTGATTGGTCACAGGGTCGTAACCCTTGGTGTAGGCGATTTCGCAACCGGTCGAAGAGCCGCCGCCGAGCCCGCCTACAGGGCCCAGCGTGCCGTTCGGATTTACGAAGACGAAGGTCGGCAGGATGCAGCTTGACGCATAGGTCGGGAACGGCCGCACCAATAGCCAGTCGGTATGTCCGGCCGTGCGGTCCATCAGGTCGATGGCCTGCATGCCGTTGGCGATGCGGGTTTTCTCGTAGCCGCCCTTGAACCCGAGCTTCAGGTTTTCCAGCGGCCGCCATTCCGCTTCCAGTTCGGCGCCCCAGACGGTGGCGTCGAAGTTGCGGTTGAATGCTGAGCGGTCGACGATCTCGGAGACTTGATAACCTGTGTAGTCGTAGTAGAAGCTCGCCAGGTTCAGGGTCAGCCTGCCGCCGTCAAGCGTGTTCTTCGTGCCGAGTTCGAAGGCGTTGACGAATTCGGGGTCGAACGTTTTGGGGCGCGTGGCTGAGGCTGCCGTAATAGCCCGAGCAACCCCACTATCGCTGTAGTACGCCCTGACGAACCCCGGAGGGTTGGCGCCCCCGGCCTTGTAGCCGTGGGCGAACGACGCATAGACCAGCGTCTGGTCCGTAAAGGAAAGGTCCGGCTTCCAGTCGAGCGTCAGGCGGCCCGTCGGTTCGCGCCATTCCTGGCGAATATTCTCCGCCGTTGGATAGCCCACCGTGAAGGAATTCAGCAACCAGGTCGGAATCCGCGGCGCTTCCTTCCGGTCGACCGTCCAGCGCAGACCCGCCGTCAGCTTCAGGTTGTCGGTGATGTTGTAATAAGCTTCCCCGAACATAGCGTAGGAGATCAACTTGTAGGGGTTCTTGCTCAGGAAGTAGTTGTGACCCTCGTCGTTGACACTGTCGATGGGATTTGGATCGAGGTAGGTGCAGCGGACCACTGGATAGACCGCATTGGGGTTGCCTTGGGCATAGCCGTTGAGAAGGCAGCCGCTGTTGTCGGTAACGCCAGGAGTGTAGGGGGGTAGATTTGAAAACGGACCGCCTTTGGCCGCCGACAGGCTGAGGGAGTTGATAAAGACGTAGTACTTGTCTTCGCTGTCTCCGCGCAGAAAGTTCGCGCCAAGGCTAAAGTTGAACGGCCCTTCATAATCCGACGCCAGCCTGAACTCCTGGCTGAATTGAGTCGCCTTGGCCGTCGAGATGTCGACCGCGACCAAGCGGTTGGAACACCCAAGCTGCGGATCGCAGAAATAGCCGTCCGGCGTAAGCACCCCACTTGCGACGGCGGCTAGACCATCGTTCGAGGTGACGTCCCACGCCCCGGCCGCTGTATTGAAGCGGTTGAAATCTTGGAGTGAATAGACCCGGTCCGTTCCGTAGGCCGTCTCTGAAGTGAGCGTCAGTCCCGCGCCGAGGTCGAAGCTGACCTGAAGCTCTCCGATATCGTCCCTTGCGCGGTATTTCGGATCGACGGTGGACTGGATAACCCGCAAGTCCTCAGGTTGATCGTTAGTGGAGTCGACGAGTGCGGGGTCGCAAAATTGCGGACCGCAGCTGGAACCTTCGTGGAGAAATGAGACATAAGGATCTGTCAGCGCCGTGGGCAGGCCCACCGCGCCCAGCGGCACATAGTAGGGCAGCATCAGTCCGTTCGGCCGCTGGAACGAGCTCTGATCATAGAGCGAATTACGCTTGCAGCCCTGGCTCAGCGCGGCCTGCACGCCGCCGAAAAGCGCCGTCGACTGCCCGCCGGAGACGCCGGTGGCGAGATAGTTAGTGATCGGCACGTCACCGACGTGTGTGACGACATCCTTCTTGCAGAGCTGCTTGCCCGAACGCAGGCGGTCGTCGTCTTCCTGGAAGTGCTCCCAAAGCAGGTTCACGTTCAGCCGGTCGTTGGGCTGCATGCGCAGGCTGACCCGCGTCGACCACAGGTCGCGGCCATCGATGGGATTACCGCTGAGTTCGTTCGTGGCGTAGCCGTCCCGCTTCGTCCAGGCGCCGGCGAGGCGTAACGCCACTTTATCCTCGACCAGCGGGATGTTGACCATGCCCTCCAGCCGCGAGGAGCTGAAGTTGCCAACATCGCCTGAAGCTTTGGCCTCAAAACGGAACTTCGGCTTGGCGGAGATGATGTTGACGACGCCCGCCGTGGCGTTGCGGCCATACAGCGTGCCCTGCGGTCCGCGCAGCACCTCGACCCGCTCCAGGTCGTAGAATTCCTGCTCGAAGAAGCGGTTACGGATAAAGGGCGTGTTGTTGAACGCCACCGCGACCGCCGGGTCAGTTGTGGCCGAGATCGCCTGCGTGCCGATGCCGCGGATCTGGATGGAATAGCTGCTGAAGTTGGTCTTCGTGAAGG
>CAMLKO010000322.1 GCA_946480495.1 uncultured Caulobacteraceae bacterium | reverse complement strand
TAGACCCGCGCCCACGACTGGCTCTGCCAGTAGGCGTCGCCGCGCACGGTGGCTCGCCAGCCTTCCAGGAAGTCAAACCCGTATTGAGCGCCCATCGACACCGTCCAGTGCGGGGCGTTGGGGAGCGTATTCCCGCCAAGATCCTTGTAGAACCCCGCGCCGCCGTTCGGCAGGCTGTCATAGACATCCTGCGACACCGGCGGATTGTTGATCCAGTAACCGGGGCACAGCGCCAGGTACGAGTTGGGGCCGACGGACTCCACGACCGCTTTAGGCATGACGCAGTTGGAGGGAATCTGAATCCATGGTTTCACGACGACCCAGTCCGGATTTCCGGCCGTCCTGTCCATCAGGTCGAGGGATTGCTCACCGTTGGCGATCTTGCTCCCCTGATACCCGAAAGTGCCGTTCAGACGCAGGTTACGCGACGGCTGGAACGACCCTTCCAGTTCAAGTCCCCACACCTTCGCGTCAAAGTTTTCGTTGACGGCTGTACGATCCTTGATCTGAGACACCTGGTAGTTGCTGTAATCGTAGTAGAAAACGTCGCCGTTCAGGACGAGCGCGCCGCCCAGCAAGGTGTTCTTCGCACCCACCTCGAAGGCGTTTACGAATTCGGGATCAAAGAGTGGCGGATAGGGCAACGTCTGGATGATGGCGGGGATCGTAAGATCACCGGGGATGCCCAGCAAATTACAAAAGTCAGCGTAAAGCTGGCAGAGATGGAGATCGCCCTTCCGGAAGCCCACGCCGGGCGGGTTGGCTCCGCCCCCTTTGTAGCCGCGCGAGTAGAAGGCATAGACCATGGTCTTGTCTGTCCAGCCCAGTTCGGGCTGCCAATCCACGCCCAGGCGGCCGGTTACCTCGCCCCAATGCTGTTTGATGTCCGGCAGTTCGGGATAGCCGCGGTCGACCGTTCCGCCGGTCAGGAAGTTGCTCGACAGCAGGACCTGGCTGGGGACCGGTGTAAATGTCTTCTTGTCGTCAGTGTACCGCAAGCCCGCGGTCAGCTTCAGCGCGTCATTGATTTGCCAGTAGGACTCACCGAAGACCGAATAGGATCGCAGGCGGTACGGGTTCTTGCTGCGGAAATAGTTGTGACCCTCGCCATTCATAGACTCGATCGGATTGGGATCGATATAGCCGCAACCCCCCGCATCGATGGGCGACTCGGGCGTGTGACCAAGGTAAAATGTCGCGAGCACCGGGATCGGGTAGGGACAGTGGAACATGTCCGGCGACCCGTTTATCAAAGCCTCGTTGAGGGCCGTGATGAGGTTGAACATCACATAATAGTCTTCCAGCGTCTTATAGTGCAGATAATTGGCGCCTGCGCTGAAGTTAAAGGGCCCGTCAAACGAGGACTCAACCCGGAGTTCTTGCGAAAACTGAGTGCTGCGGGCGGTCGACAGGTCGAGACCCGCAATGGTGTTCGATGGTCCAATCTGAGGGTCGTTGAAAATGCCGCCCGGAGCAAATCCCCTGAAATCGACGCACTGGTTAAAGGCGAAGGGCGGAGAATCGGTCCGAAGAAAGCACGACCATTCCTGTCCGTAGAAATTACCTGGGGGGATAGTCGAGTCGTCCGACGTGTTGCTGAACACCGGGAAGGAATTGAACCGGTTGTAATCCTGAACGGAATAGACGAAATCCTTGTCGTATGCCGTTTGCGAGGTGAGCGTCAGCCGGTCGGAAAGGTCGAAGGAGACGTTGAGTTCGACCACATCGGTCTTTGCCTTGTAAGTAGGATCACGGACGGATGCGATGGTGCGCAGATCGCGGGACTGCATCAGCCCGCCGTAGGGGTCTACCGACTGGATGACGCGAGACCTCTGCAGCCCCGCGTCCTCTGACGCCGCCACGATGATGAAGGGTATCGAGTACCCATTGGGCGTTCCAAACGCGTCGTCATCGTAGAGCGAGCCCATCTTACAGCCCTGGCTCAGCGACCCCATATAATTTGGTGGAAGCGGGACCGGCCCATTACCGCCGGAGAGCGTGTAATCAAGTGCTCCCGGATCGCGATGGCACAGCTGCTTGCCGGTGCGCGAGCGGTCGTCGTCTTCGTTGAAGCGTTCCCAGATCAGGTCGGCGTGCAGGCGTTCGGTGGGCTGGAAGCCGACGCTGACGCGGGCCGACCACAGGTCGCGGCCGTTGATCTGGTGCTTGGTGACAGAGTTGTAGTCGTAACCCGCCCGGTCGGTCATGGCGCCGGCGAAGCGGATGGCCAGCTTGTCCTCGACAACGGGGATGTTCATCATCGCCGAGAGGCGCTTGGTGTGATAGTTGCCCACCTCGCCTTTCAGCCAACCCTTGAACTCGGCCAGGTTGGCCTTGGCCGAGATCACGTTGATCACGCCCGCCGTGGCGTTGCGGCCGTGCAGTGTTCCCTGAGGGCCGCGCAGCACTTCGACCCGCTCGACGTCGAAGTATTCCTGCTCGAACAGGCGGTTTCGGATCAGGGCCGTTGAGTTGAACTCGACGGCGACGCCGGGGTCGGTCGTGACAGAGACCGCCTTGGTGCCGATGCCGCGGATCGAGAAGTTGTAACTGCTGAAGTTGTTCTTTGAGAAGGTGACGTTCGGGATGGCCTTCAAAAGGTCGAAACCGCCTTCGATCTTCTGTTCTTCCAGCGACTTCTCCGTGAACGCGCTGATCGCGATCGGCACGTCCTGGACGTTTTCTTCCCGCTTCT
>CAMLKO010000321.1 GCA_946480495.1 uncultured Caulobacteraceae bacterium | reverse complement strand
TGTCGGGCAAGGCGTTCACGGTCGCGAAGTCGCTCGGCCCCCACGAGCGCGGCCGGTTCGCCAACGCGCTCGAAAACGCCATCCACGAGGCGCGGCTGGAGCGGTACTGAACTTGCCGCAAGAAGCGGGTCGCGTAGGTCCCGGACGAGGCCTACCTTTCGACCATGGCTCTTGATCTTCACCCCTCCGACACCCTGTCCCGGCTCGACGAACGGGCCCGCGACTACGACCGCATGGCCAAGGCGCTGCGCTGGCTCGCCGAGCGCTGGCGCGAGCGGCCCTCGCTGGACGAGGCCGCCGAGGCCGTCGGCCTCTCGCCCTTCCACTTCCAGCGCATCTTCACCCGCTGGGCCGGCGTCAGCCCCAAGACCTTCGTTGCCGCCATCGCCCATGCCGAAGCGCGGCGGATGCTGGAGGAAGGCGCGAGCGTGCTCGATGCGGCGCTGGACGCCGGGCTCTCCGGACCGTCCCGCCTGCACGACCTCTTCATCGCCCACGAGGCGGTCACCCCCGGCGACGCCCGCCGGCGCGGAGAGGGCCTGACCCTGCGCTGGGGTTTCGCCCCGACGCCGTTCGGGCGCGGCATCTTCGCGATCGCCCCACGCGGCCTCGCGGCGCTGGGCTTCGCCGATCCCGGCGAGGACGATCTGGCCTTCGAGGACATCTACCGCCGCTATCCCGCGGCGCAGTGGGTGCGCGACGATGCGGCCGCCGCCGACATGGCGGTGCGCGCCTTCGGCGGCGAGGACGGTCCCGCGCCACTGGTGCTGATCGGCCCGCCGTTTCACGTGCAGGTGTGGAAGGCGCTGCTGCGCATCCCGGCGGGCTCGACCGCCAGCTACAGCCAGGTGGCGAGCTGGGCCGGGAAGCCGGGCGCCTTCCGCGCGACGGGCGCGGCGATCGGGGCCAACCCGATCAGCCTCCTCATCCCCTGCCACCGCGCCATCGCCAGCGACGGGCGGCTGACCGGCTACCACTGGGGGCTGGAGCGCAAGGCCGCGATGCTGGGCCTCGAGGCCGTCGCGGCCCACGGCTGAGTTGCCCGGAAATGCCGGCGGGCGCATGAAGGCCCGATGAGCTTTTCGGCCCAGGAAGTCGACCGCTACGCCCGCCATCTCGTGCTGAGGGAGATCGGCGGCGCGGGTCAGCAGAAGCTGAAGGACGCCAGCGTCCTCGTCATCGGCGCGGGCGGGCTGGGCGCACCCGCCGCCCTCTACCTCGCCGCGGCGGGCGTGGGGCGGATCGGCCTGATCGACCCGGACGCGGTGGCGCTCTCCAACCTCCAGCGGCAGGTGATCTACCGCACCGGCGATGTCGGCCGCGCCAAGGTCATCGCCGCCGCCGAACGGCTCTGCGCGCTCAACGACAACACCGAGGTCGACCCGCTCGATTTCGCGCTCACCGCCGAAAACGCCCATGAGATGGTCCGCGGCTTCGACCTGGTGGTCGACGGCACGGACGATTTCGCGACCCGCCTGATCGTCAACGACGCCTGCATCGCCGAAGGCCGGACGCTGGTCTCCGGCGCCATCGGCCGCTGGAGCGGTCAGGTCGGCGTATTCACGGGACAGCCCTGCTACCGCTGCCTGGTCCCCGAAATTCCGCCCGACGCCGAGACCTGCGCGGCCGTCGGCGTGATCGGCGCGCTGGCCGGCGTGATCGGCTCGATGATGGCGCTGGAGGCGGTGAAGGTGATCGCCGAGGCGGGCGAGCCGCTGGTCGGGCGGCTCCTGATCTACGACGCGCTGGCCGGCGCCAGCCGCACGGTCCAGCTGACGGCCGATGCGAGTTGCCCGGTCTGCGCGGGAGCGGGATAAGGCGAAGCTTCGCGAGGAGGGGACAATGAAGACGTTCGGCAAGGTTCTGCTGTGGGTCGTGGTCGGCATCGTGGTGCTGGCTCTCGTCGGCTGGCTGGCGTTGCGCCGTCCGGACATCCCCTTCGCAACGCTCGAGACCAAATACGGCTCGGCCGCCGATCACTACGTCGATCTGCCCGGCGGGCTGCACGTCCGCTACCGCGACGAGGGCAATCCGAACGGGCCGGTGCTGGTGATGGTGCACGGCTACTCGGCCTCGCTGGCCGACTGGGAGCCGTGGGTGAAGCTGCTCGGCGACCGCTACCGCATCGTCTCGCTCGACCTGCCGGGGCAGGGCCTGACCCGCTCGCCCGCGGACTATTCCGCCTGGCAGGGCGCGAACGGCTATGTGCAGGTCGTGGACGGCGTGACCAACCAGCTTGGCCTCAAGCGCTTCGTCCTGATCGGCAACTCCATGGGCGGCATGGTCAGCTGGACCTACGCGCTCGCCCATCCCGAAAAGCTCGACGGCCTGGTGCTGGTCGACGCCGCCGGCTGGGGCGAGAAGCCGAAGGGCGCGCTGATCTTCAAGCTGCTGATGAACCCGACCACCGCCGCGCTGATCAAGAACCTCGATAACCGCGCGATGGTGAAGCAGGGCCTGCAGGCCGCGTTCGAGGACCCCAAGCTCGTCGATGACAAGCTGGTCGACCGCTACGCCGAGATGTCCCGCGCGCCCGGCCACCGCGACATCCTCATCCACCTGCAGCAGGGCCGCGTCGAGGCGACGAAGGACAAGCTCGCGACCATCGCGATCCCGACCCTCGTCATGCACGGCAAGCAGGACCAGCTGATCTCGGTCAAGGACGGCGAACGCTTCGCCCAGGCGATCCCGAACGC
>CAMLKO010000320.1 GCA_946480495.1 uncultured Caulobacteraceae bacterium | reverse complement strand
GCGTGCCGCAGATCGAGGTCACCTTCGACATCGACGCCAACGGCATCGTCAACGTCCAGGCGCGCGACAAGGCGACCAACAAGGAACAGGCCATCCGCATCCAGGCGAACGGGGGACTCTCCGACGCCGACATCGAAAAGATGGTCAAGGAAGCCGAGGCCAACAAAGCCGAGGACGAAAAGCGCAAGGCCCAGGTCGACGCGCGCAACCAGGCCGACGCGGTCATCCACTCGACCGAGAAGGCGCTGGCCGAGCACGGCGACAAGGTCTCGGCCGACGAGAAGAGCGCCATCGAGACGGCGCTGGCCGACCTGAAGGGTTCGCTCGAGTCCGACGACACCGAGGCGCTGGCGGCCAAGACCCAGGCGCTGGTGCAGGCTTCGATGAAGCTCGGCGAGGCCATGTACAAGGCCCAGCAGGGCGGCGACGGAGCCGGTCAGGCGGAGGGCGCCGCTCAGGCCCAGCCCGACGATGACGTCGTCGACGCCGAGTTCGAGGAAGTCGACGGCGACGAGAAGAGCGCGTGACGCTTTGACCCATGGCGGCGGGACGACCCGAATGTCACCTAGTCAATTCGGGGAACGTCGCCGCCGTCTTCGCGACCAAGGAAAGCTCCCGCCGCGCAAGCCCGGCTTGCCAAGCGGCGGGGGCGATCCCACCTCCCATTAATGTCGAAGATGCAGCAACGCTAAGATGCGCGATTACTACGACATCCTGGGCGTGAACCGCGGTTGCGACGACGCCGGCCTGAAGGCCGCGTTCCGCAAGCTGGCGATGGAGCACCACCCTGACCGCAACGGCGGGTGCGAGGACGCCTCCTCCCGGTTCAAGGAAATCAACGAGGCCTATTCCGTCCTCTCCGACCCGCAGAAGCGGGCGGCCTACGACCGCTTCGGCCATGCCGGGGTGAACGGCATGAACGGCGGCCCGGGGGGCGCGGGCTTCGGCGACGTCCACGACATCTTCAACGAGGTGTTCGGCGACGTCTTCGGCGACATGTTCGGCGCGCGCCAGCGCCGTCCGGGCGGGCCGAGCCGCGGCGCCGACCTGCGCTATGACCTCGAGATCACCCTGGAGCAGGCCTACGCCGGCGCCGAGGTCGAGATCACCGTGCCCGCCTCCATCACCTGCGAAGCCTGCACCGGCACGGGCGCCAAGCCCGGCACCAGCCCGACCGTCTGCGGAACCTGCGGCGGCGCGGGACGGGTGCGCGCAAGCCAGGGCTTCTTCGCCATCGAACGCACCTGTCCGCGCTGCGGCGGCTCGGGCCAGCTGGTGCTCGACCCCTGCCGCGAGTGCCATGGCGCGGGCCAGGTCCGCCGCGAGCGCACCCTGCAGGTCCGCATCCCGGCCGGCGTCGACGACGGCTCGCGCATCCGCCTCGCCGGCGAGGGCGACGCGGGCGCCCGGGGCGGTCCGCGCGGCGACCTCTACATCTTCGTGGCGGTCAGGCCCCACGATCTCTTCGAGCGCGACGGGCTTGATCTTCTCTGCACGGTGCCGGTGCCGATGTGCGTGGCGGCGCTGGGCGGCGAGATCGAGGCGCCCTGCCTGCTCGGCGGCGCCAACTGCGACGGCCAGTGCAAGATCCCGGTCAAGGTCCCCGAAGGCGCCCAGACCGGCAAGACCATCCGCCTGAAGGGCCGCGGCATGCCGTCCTTGCGCACCCGCGAGCGCGGCGACCTGGTGGTCGAGCTCTTCGTCGAAACCCCTACCCACCTCACCGCCCAGCAGAAAGAGCTCCTGCGCGAGCTCGCGGGCAGCTGCGGCGAGAAACAGCACCCCAAGCACGCCGGCTTCATCGGCAAGGCCAAGCGCTTCTGGGAAGAAGTGACGGGGGCCTAAGCCCCTTCTAGCGGGAACATTCCGGATCGTTGTTTCGTCTAGTGCGCGGAGCTTGGCCGTCGGCTGGCTCCTGACCGCAGAGGAGACATGGTCATGGACGGGCCCAACCCGCGCAGCACGGCCTCGATCGCCGGGCATCCGCTTCATCCGATGGTTATACCGTTTCCCATCGCCTTCCTGGTCACCACCCTGGGGGCGGACCTCGCCTACTGGAAGACGGGCGATCTTATGTGGGCGACCGCCGCGACCTGGCTGGTCGGCGCGGGCGTCGTCATGGCGCTGGTCGCCGCGCTGTTCGGCTTCACGGACCTGCTGGGGAGCAGCCAGATCCGGGCGCTGCGGGAAGTCTGGCGCCACATGATCGGCAACCTGCTGGCGGTCGCGGTGTCGGCGGGCAACTGGTGGGTCCACTACAGCCAGGGCGCGGACGGGATCGTGCCGACGGGGCTTGTCCTGTCGCTAATCGTGGTCCTGATCCTGCTCTACACGGGCTGGCAGGGCTGGGAGATGGTCTACCGCCGCCACGTGGGCGTCGCGGACGACTGATCGCCATCATCCGCGACGGGGTGGAGTTATGAACAGCTTTACTCTGGACTTTGGAACAAAGCAGGAACTAACGTAGCCTTTTGGCCTTAACCGAATCCGCCCTGCTCGCTAGCTTCCGTCCATGAACGCGGCCTCGCCACCGATTCCCGACGCTGCCGGCGCAACCCCGGTGATGGCGCAGTATTTCGAGGCCAAGGCGCGCCAGCCCGACGCGCTCGTCTTCTTCCGGATGGGCGACTTCTACGAGCTGTTCTTCGAGGACGCGATCCGGGCGGCCGCGGCGCTGGGGATCGCGCAGACGTTTCGGGG
>CAMLKO010000319.1 GCA_946480495.1 uncultured Caulobacteraceae bacterium | reverse complement strand
GACATCGCGACCGAGGACCCGGACCTGGAGGACGTCTTCCTGTCGCTGACCTACGACGCCGAGGGCGCGATCGATCCGACCCGCGACTAGGGCGGCGCGAACACTGGCGTCCCTGGGCCCTTTCGGCTAAAAGCCCGCCTCCGCGCCTCTCGCACCCGTAGCTCAGCTGGATAGAGCGTTGCCCTCCGAAGGCAAAGGTCACACGTTCGAATCGTGTCGGGTGCGCCAGTTCCCTCGTCCTCACTGAACCGTTGCATTTGCAACCGCAGCCGGGCTTGAGTGCGGCGCAGAGGACGCTTCATGGCCGGCTATCACGACATCACCTGGCGCTCGGCCGACGGCCTGACGCTGCACGCGCGGGATTATCCGGCGGCGGGCGGCAAGCTGCCGGTGATCTGCATCCATGGGCTGACGCGTAACGCCAGGGACTTCGAGGAGCTGGCGCCCCGCATCCAGGCGCTGGGACGGCGCGTGGTGGCGGTCGATGTGCGCGGACGCGGGGGTTCGGACTGGGACCCCCATCCGGCCAACTACCATCCGGGGACCTACGCCGCCGACGTCGTGGGGCTGATGGCGCACGAGGTGATCCCCAGCGCGATCTTCATCGGCACCAGCATGGGCGGCATCATCACCATGGCGCTGGCCGCGTTCGCGCCGCAGGCGATCGCGGCCGCGGTGCTGAACGATGTGGGGCCGGAGCTGTCGCCCGTCGGCATCGCGCGAATCTCCGGCTACGTCGGGCAGGGTGGACCCGTCGAGACCTGGGCGGACGCCGCCGACTACATCCGCTCGATCAACGCGGCGGCCTTTCCCGACGCGACCGATGAGGACTGGGACCGGTTCGCCAGGCGGACCTTCCGCGAGGAAGGCGGGCGGCCGGTTCTGGACTACGACCCCGACATCGCGCTGGCCTTCCGGCCCGTCCCCGGCGCGCCGCCGACGCCGCCGCCGGACATGTGGCCGCTGTTTCGGGCGCTGACGACCGGGCGGCCGACGCTGCTGATCCGGGGCGGCCTCTCCGACCTGATCGATGAGGATATCGCCCGCAGGATGCGCGAGGCCGCGCCGGCCATGGCCTACGCCGAGGTCCCGCGCATCGGCCATGCGCCGATGCTGACGGAGCCAAAGGCCTGGTCGGCGATTGAAAGCTTCCTGGGGCCCTTGCCCTAGCCCCGTTTGCGCCGCCTTCCGCCGCGTTTATGGTCGCGGCGTAACTTTCCGGAGCCTCCCCCGTGCCCGATCCCGTCCTGTCCATCGAAAACCTGAAGGTCGACTTCACCACCCACGACGCCGTGGTCCATGCCGTGCGCGGCGTGTCGCTGAAGGTCGACAAGGGCGAGTGCCTCGGCGTGGTGGGCGAAAGCGGCTCGGGCAAGAGCCAGACCTTCATGGCGGTGATGGGCCTGCTCGCCCAGAACGGGATCGCCACCGGCTCGGCGAAGTTCCTCGGGCGCGAGCTGCTGGGCCTGAAGATGCGCGAGCTGAACCGCATCCGCGGCTCGAAGATGACCATGATCTTCCAGGACCCGCTGACGGCGCTGACGCCGCACGTGCGCATCGGCGAGCAGATCGCCGAACCGTTGCGGCTGCACCTGGGCCTTTCCGATCGCGACGCCATGCAGCGGGCGAAGGAATGGCTCGACCGGGTCCGTATCCCCGACGCCGCCCAGCGCCTGCAGCAGTATCCGCACGAGCTTTCCGGCGGCATGCGCCAGCGGGTGATGATCGCGGGCGCCATGGCCGGCGGGCCGGAGCTGCTGATCGCCGACGAGCCGACCACCGCGCTCGATGTGACCGTGCAGGCCGAGATCCTCGACCTGATGGACGAGCTTCGCCGCGACACCGGCACGGCCATGGTGCTGATCACCCACGACATGGGCGTGATCGCGAGGCTCGCCGACTGCGTCTGCGTGATGAAGGACGGCGCCTACGTCGAGGAGGGGCGCGCCGAGGAGATCTTCGCCCATCCCCGCGAGCCCTACACCCAGGCGCTGCTGGCCGCGATCCCGCGCCTCGACCGCGACGACCGGGGCGGTCGGCCGGTGCTCGATCCCGTCGCCCCCGGCGCGCCGGTGGTCGTCGAGGGCAAGAACATCAAGGTGTGGTTCCCGATCCACGACGGCTTCTTCAGGAAGAAGGAGCTGCGCGCGGTGGACGGCGTCGATCTCTATGTGCGCCAGGGCGAGACGCTGGGGATCGTGGGCGAGAGCGGCTCGGGCAAGTCGACGCTGGCCCGCGCGGTCCTGAACCTGATCCCGCCGTCGTCAGGGGCGGTGACCCTGATGGGCCGCGACATCACCCACGCCGACCGCGACGCCATGCGCGCGGCGCGCAAGGACCTGCAGATCGTCTTCCAGGACCCGCTCGCCAGCCTCGACCCGCGGATGACCATCGGCGACTCCATCGCCGAGCCCATGCAGGTCTTCCGCAAGGACATGAACCGCACCCAGCGCGACGTCGAGGTGGCCTCGATGATGGAGCGGGTGGGCCTCGCCCCCGAGCTCATCAACCGCTATCCGCACGAGCTGTCGGGCGGCCAGAACCAGCGGGTCGGGATCGCCCGGGCGATGATCCTCAAACCCAAGCTTGTCATCTGCGACGAGGCGGTTTCCGCGCTCGACGTCTCGATCCGCGCCCAGATCATCGACCTCCTGATCGACCTGCAGAAGTCGCTCGGCATGGCCATGCTGTTCATCAGCCACGACCT
>CAMLKO010000318.1 GCA_946480495.1 uncultured Caulobacteraceae bacterium | reverse complement strand
AAGATGGCCGCCAGGTTCATCGTGAAATACGGATGCAGCTTGTCGTAGACGTGATCGTTGAACACCCGCCACCACGACTGCGACTGCCAGTGGACGTCGGTGTGCAGCGTCATCAGCCAGTCGTGCGCCAGAGGCAGCGTGTAATCGCCCGTCACCGTCGCGGTCCAATGCGGGGCGTTCGGCAGCTCATTGCCGGACAGGTCCTTGAAAATGCCCTCGCCGCCATTAGGAGCAGTCGAGGGGTCCCACCCGGGATAAGTTCCGGCGGGCCAGTAGGAAAGCGTTTCGAAACCAGCCGGACCACGCGCGGTCGGATAGGGCGTGTAAGGGAGCGTGGTGACTGGATCGACGCCCTCCACGTAGGCGAGTTCGCACGTGCCTGGATTGCCTCCGCCCTGTGCGCCTGGCTGATACAGCTTGTTCGTCGGATTGCGCCCGGTGAGTTCGACACCGCTTAGCGTGCCGTGCTGCGTGAAGAGGGCGGCCGGCACGATGCAGCTCGACGCCTGTGTCGGGAACGGCCGCACGAGGATCCAATTGGGATCGCCGGCGGTGCGGTCCATCAGGTCGATGGCCTGCTCGCCGTCCGCGATGCGGGTCTTCTCGTAGCCGCCCTTGAAACCGAGCTTCAGGTTTTCGAGCGGGCGCCAGTCCGTTTCGATCTCTGCGCCCCAGACGGTGGCGTCAAAGTTGCGGTTGAACGCCGACCGCTCGACGATCTCGGAGACCTGATAGCCGGTGTAGTCGTAATAGAAGCCGGTCAGGTTCAGCGTCAGCCGGCCGTCGAGCAGCGTGTTCTTGGTTCCGAGCTCGAACGCGTTGACAAATTCCGGATCGAAGGTCTTCGGCCGGGTGGCCGATTGCTGGATCAGCGCATTGCCGAGCGCCACGCTGGCATAATACGAGCGCACGAAACCCGGCGGATTGGCGCCGCCCGCCTTGTAGCCGTGGGCGTAGGAGGCATAGAGCAGCGTCTCGTCGGTGAAGCCCAGATGCGGCTTCCAGTCGAGGGCCAGCCGCCCGGTGGGCTCGCGCCACTCCTGCTCGATCACCTCCGCGACCGGATAGCCGAAGGAGTTTGAGACTAGCAGCCAACTCGGAACTCGCGGCGCCTCCTTCTTGTCCACCGTCCAGCGCAGACCGGCTGTCAGCTTCAGGTTGTCGGTGACGTTATAATAAGCCTCGCCGAAGGCCGCATAGGAGATCAGCTTGTACGGGTTCTTGCTGAGGAAGTAGTTGTGGCCCTGATCGTTGAGGCTGCCGATCGGATTGGGGTCGATGTAGATGCACCGGGTCACGCCATAGGCGAGATTAGGGTCGCCAGGAAGTCTCCCGTGAAGCAGGCATTCCGTGTTGTCCGAGACGCCAGGCATGTAATGAGGCAAACTCTCGCTGCGACCATTGAAGGCGAAGGAGTACAGGCTGAGAGAATTGATGAAGACGTAGTACTTGTCTTCCGTGTCATAGCGGAGAAAGTTCGCGCCGAGGCTGAAGTTGAACGGTCCGTCAAAATCGGAACTCAGGCGGAATTCCTGGCTGAACTGCCGGGATTTCGCCGTCGACAGGTCGACCAGCACCAGGCGGTCCGAGCAGCCAAGTTGCGGGTCGCAAAACACCCCGTTCTCATCCACTGCCCCCAACCGGCGGATAAAGGAGGGAAGGGTGGGTGTAAGGTTCGTACTCCACGCACCAGGAATGGTGTTGAAGCGATTGAAGTCCTGAAGCGAAAACAGTTCATCGACGCCATAACTGGTCTCTGAAGCCAGCGTCAAGCTGTCGGTCAGATCGAAGCTGACCTGGAGCTCGCCGATATCGGAGTTGGCGCGGTATTGCGGATCGACGGTTGATTCGATGGTCCGCAGATCCTGCGATTGGGTGGCGCTGACATACGGGTCAGAGAAAGCCGCCTGCAGGTTCAACGTGCTCAGCGGTCCGTAATAGGGCAGCATCTTGCCGTTCGGCGTCTGGAATGCGTCCGGCGAATACAGTGATCCCCGCTTACACCCTTGGCTCAGCACGCCCTGAACCCGGTTCCAGTCAACGCCCTGCCCACCGCCGACGAACGATGGATCACCCTCGACCGGAATGTCTCCGACGTGTGTCACAACATCCTTGGTGCAGAGCTGCTTGCCAGACCGCAGGCGATCGTCGTCTTCGTGGAAGTGCTCCCAGATCAAGTTGGCGTCGATGCGGTCGTTTGGCGTCACGCGCAGAGAGACGCGCGTCGACCACAGGTCGCGTCCGTCGATGGGCCGGCCGGTGATCTCATTGAAGGCATAGCCGTCGCGCTTGGTCCAGGCGCCCGCGACACGCAGCGCGACTGCGTCCTCCACCAGAGGGATGTTGATCATCCCTTCGATGCGGGAGCTGTTGTAGTTGGCCAGGTCCGCCGAAAGTTTCGCTGCGTAGCTGAATTTTGGCTTGGCCGAGATGATGTTGACGACGCCCGCGGTGGCATTGCGGCCGTAGAGGGTGCCCTGCGGACCACGCAGAACTTCGATCCGCTGAAGATCGTAGAATTCCTGCTCGAAGAAGCGATTGCGGATGAAGGGCGTGTTGTTGAACGCCACAGCCACCGCGGGGTCCGTGGTCGCCGAGATGGCCTGCGTGCCGATGCCGCGAATCTGGATCGAGTAGCCGCTGAAGTTGGTCTTCGTGAACGTGAAGTTCGGGACCTGGGTCATTAGGTCCGGCCCACCCGCCACCTGCGAGCGCGTCA
>CAMLKO010000317.1 GCA_946480495.1 uncultured Caulobacteraceae bacterium | reverse complement strand
ATCCGTAACCGCTTCTTCGAGCAGGAATTCTACGACCTCGAACGTGTCGAGGTGCTGCGTGGGCCGCAGGGCACGCTCTATGGCCGCAACGCTACGGCGGGCGTGGTGAACCTCATCTCGCAAAAGCCGAAGTTCACCTACCAGGCCAAGGCTTCGGTGGATGTCGGCAACTACAATTCCAGCCGCCTGGAGGGCATGGTCAACCTGCCGCTGGTTGAGGACAAGGTCGCGCTGCGGCTGGCCGGGGCCTGGACCAAGCGCGACGGATATGACGAAAACCAGATCACCGGCAATCGCATTGACGGCCGCGACCTGTGGTCCACGCGTGTGTCGCTGCGTTTCACGCCCACCGACAAGCTCGACGTCAATCTGATCTGGGAACATTTCGAAGAAGACGACGACCGGATCCGCTCCGGCAAGCAGCTCTGCAAGCGCCACCAGCCGGAAACGATTGCGGGACTGACGGTGCCGTGGGGACACACCGGCCCCGGCTCCAATAACGGCGCGCTCTACGACGAGACCTTCAGCCAAGGGTGCGAGGCGGCGTCGCTATACTCGCCGGACTCCTTCCAGGCGCCCAACGGGCTGCGGTTGCCCTATTACCGTGCGCTCGCGCGCTTTGCGTTGCCGATCGTCGACTCGGTGGGTGGCGCCGCCTTCGATCCCTACGCCAGCACGACCCAATCGCGCGATCTGCGGACCATTGAGTCCACCGTCGACCCTATCTATAAGGCCGAAACCAACACCGTTGAATTGCAGGTCAACTACGACCTGACCGACCACCTGACGCTGACGTCGGAAACCGGCTGGCTTTCGGATACACTGTTCTCGTCCCAGGATTACAACCGATTCAACACGCGGCCTGGCGCGTTCAAGCTGGACCCCGTCCTAATTGCTCAGGGTGTGCTTACCTCCGACGGATATTTCTGTGATCCGCAGATCGGCTGCGCCAATCGCCTCGTCGCTCAGGATCTGTCCACGGCGGACTCGAGCCATTTCAGCGAAGAATTGCGCCTGGCGTCGAATTTCGAAGGTCCGTTCAATTTCAGTCTGGGCGCGAACTTCCTACGGTACGATACGGAAGACAAATACTACGTTTTCATCAATACCTTGACGCTGGCGGCGGCGGATAGGGCTGTCAATGAGGGCGTACCTCCTTACGTCGCCGGTGTCAGTGATAACAGCCAGTGTTTGCCGCAGGGGTTCTCCGCGCCCGACCCCAATGTCGCTCAAAGCATCCAGAACTGCATCTACATCGACCCCAACCCGATAACGAGCCTGAACGATCTCGGCCACAACTACTTCCTGAGCAGGAATCCCTACAAGCTCATCTCATACGCCGTGTTCGGCGAGGCCTATTACAAGATCACCGATAACCTCAAGCTGACAGCGGGTCTGCGCTGGACCCTCGACAAGAAGGAGGCGCCGCGCATTCCAAGCTGGGTGCTGGCCGCCAACAACGTTGGCTACCCGGTCGCCGACGTCAGCGAACAGGAATGGCGCGAGCCCACCGGCCGCCTGACGCTGGACTGGAAACCTGACCTCTCCTTCACCGACGAGACGCTGCTCTATGCGTCCATGGCGCACGGCTACAAGGCCGGCGGCGCCAATCCACCCGCAGCGGGCCTTGTCCTTTACGCGACCGGATTGAAGACCGACTTTTCGCAGCTGGCCCTGCAGCAGGAGGCGGTGGCGCCGAAGACTTTCAAGCCGGAGTTCGTCAACGCCTTCGAAGTGGGTTCGAAGAACACGCTGTTGGATGGAAAGCTGACGCTGAACGGCGACGTCTTCTATTACGATTATACCGGCTATCAAATCTCGCAGATCGTCAATCGCTCCGCCATTAACCTGAACTTCGATGCAAAAATATGGGGCGCCGAACTTGAAACCGACTGGCGACCGGTGGAAAATCTGAGGCTCGGCTTCAAGCTTGGGTACGAGCGGACCCGGATGGCCAATGGCTCTCAGGCAGTCGACACCATGGACCGTACGGCGGGCAACCCGAACTGGTTCGTGGTCGCGCCCTTCCCGACGCTTCCCGCCAATTGCGTCCTGCCGACCTACCTTGTCACGCGTCCCGGAGGCGTGTTGGCGATGCTCGGCATGGCTGGCGGCGGAGGCCTGAGCGCTTGCGAGCTTGCCTATGTGCTCGACCAAGATCCGCTCACCGAGCAGGCGTATGTCGCCAATCCGCCCCAGCCGTCGAGCGGCACCCTGTACTGGTATCCCGGCTATGCCGGCTTCGATCCACTGGCGGGCTCGCCGGGCCATCCGTACACCGGCCAGAACACCTCCAACGGCGTCGACTACGGCCCCGCGCCGAACGGCGGCGCCGGGTTCTACAAGAACCTGTCTGGCAACGAGTTGCCGAACGCACCGCATATCACCGCGACGATCACCGCCGATTACACGGTTCCGCTGCCGAACAACTGGCTGGCGACGCTGCACACCGACCTCTACTACCAGTCGGAAGCCTGGACGCGGGTGTTCAACACGCCCGGCTACGACAAGCTGAAGGCCTATTCCAACATCAACCTCGCCGCGATCTTCTCCAATGAAGACGCCGGCTGGAAGATCATGGCCTACGTCAAGAACGTCCTTGATCGCGACAGCATCACGGGCGCCTTCCTCAACTCCGACGACACGGGTCTGACCACCAACGTCTTCCTGACCGAACCCAGGCTCTACGGCCTGCGGGTGACGAAGGACTTCAGCGGCG
>CAMLKO010000316.1 GCA_946480495.1 uncultured Caulobacteraceae bacterium | reverse complement strand
GAGACGCCGCGTTCGGCCATGGTGACGCCGAACAGGCGGTCCATGCGCGACATGGTGACCGGGTTGTGGGTGATGGCGATGAAGCGGGTCTCCGTCCGCTGGCGCATCTCGTTGAGCATGTTGCAGAAGCGGTCGACGTTGGCGTCGTCGAGCGGCGCGTCCACTTCGTCCAGCACGCAGACCGGCGCGGGGTTGGCGAGGAAGACGCCGAAGATCAGGGCCGCGGCCGTCAGCGCCTGCTCGCCGCCGCTCATCAGGCTCATGGTCGACAGCCGCTTGCCGGGCGGGCAGGCGTAGATCTCCAGTCCGGCCTCCAGCGGATCGTCGGATTCGATCAGGCGAAGCTCCGCCTGGCCGCCGCCGAACAGGGCCTGGAAGAGGGTCTGGAAGTGGGCGTTGATGACGCCGAACGCCGCCATCAGCCGCTCGCGGCCCTCCGCGTTCAGCTCCTCGATGCCCTGGCGCAGCCTGGTCACCGCGCCGTGCAGGTCGGCGCGCTCGGCCTTCATGGTTTGCAGGCGCTCGCCGAGCTCGGCCGCCTCTTCCTCGGCGCGCAGGTTCACGAGCCCGATGGCGTCGCGCTCTCGTTCGAGAGCGTAGAGGTGGGCCTCGACGCCTTCGGGGTCGGAGGGGACGGCGGTCGCCTCGCCCGCGACCTGGGCGCCCAGCTCCTCGGGCTCCATGCGGGCGCTCTCGCGGATGTGGGCGGCGTATTCGGCCAGCCGTTCGCGGGCGGCGTCGAGGCGGGCGACGAGGCCGGCGCGATGCTCGCGGGCTTCTGAGGCAGCTGCGTCGGCGGCGCGGAGCGCCCGGTCGGCGCCGGCCCGGCGGGTCTCGCCGGCTTCCAGCGCGTCGGAGGACTTGGCGCGGCGGGCCTCGGCGGCGGCGAACTCGTCGAGCAGCCGGGCGCTGCGCTCGTTGATGGTGACCGGCGCGTCCTTGGCGGCGTTCAGCGCCAGCGAGGCCTTCTCGTGCTCGCCTTCCAGCGCCTTGATGCGCCTGGCGGCGGCTTCCGAGCGGCGGGTCCAGTCGTCGCGGTCGCGGGTCAGGGTCTCCAGCCGCCGGGCCCGGCCTTCGCGGTCGCGGGTCTCGGCGTCGAGGGCGGAGCGGGCGGCCGCGGCGGCTTCGCGCGCGGCGCCGGCGGCGGCGCGGGCCTGCGCGAGGATCGGCGAGCGGTCCTCGCCCGTCACGCCGTCATCGGCGTGCGCCTGCGCGGCGGCCAGCGCGGTTTCGGCCTCGGCGCGTTCGGCGTCGAAGCGGGCGATGGTCTCGTCGAGCGACTGGGCGCGGGCGTCGCGGCGGGCGGCTTCGCGGTCGAGGCGCTCCATGGCGTCGCGGGCGGCGCCGAGCGTGCGTTCGGCCTCCTGCGGCGCGCGGCGGGCTTCGCGCAGGGCGTCCTCGGCGGCGCGCAGGCGCGCTTGAGCGGCGGTCAGCGCCTCGGCGGCCTTGGCGGCGGCGGGCGTGAGCTTCTCGATCTCGCCTTCGACTTCGGCGAGGCGGGTCCTCTGTTCGAGGCGGACGGCGGCGGGCTTGGGCGCCTCGGCGCGGGCGACGAAGCCGTCCCAGCGGAAGAGGTCGCCTTCCCTGGTCACCAGCCGGCAGCCGGGGGCGAGCGCCTTCTGCAGCGCCTCGGCGTCCTTGCGGTCGGCGAGCGCGGTGAAGGCGAGGCGCGCGGCCAGCGCCGGCGGGGCCTTCACCAGCGGACCCAGCGGGGTCGCGCCCTTCGGCCAGGCCGGGGCCTCGGCGTCGCGGCCGCCCCAGTAGGCGGGGGCGCGAGAGTCGAGGGCCGCTTCAAGGTCGTCGCCCAGCGCGGCGGCGAGCGCGGCTTCATAGCCCCGGTCGGGCGAGACCTCGTCGAGCGCGGGCGCGTAGCCGCCCTTGTTCTGCGGCGCGGTCAGCTGGGCGAGGCCGCGGGCCTCGGTCTTCAGGCGGCCGAGCTGGTCTTCCAGCTTGCGGGCCGCATCGCGGGCGGCGGCTTCGGCCTGAGCGGCTTCGGCGCGTTCGGCTTCGGCGGCTTCCAGCGCCGCGCGGGCTTCGCGGAGCGCCGCGAGCGCGGCGTCGAACTTCGCCTTCGCCTCGGCGTGGGCGGGGTCGGAGGCGGGGCCGAGCGCGGCGCGTTCCGATCTCGCCTGCTCCAGCGCGCGGACGGTGCGCGAGAGGCGGTGCTTGGCGTCCTCGACCCGGGCTTCGGCGGCGCTGCGGCGGGCCTCGTCGGCGGCGACGGCGGCGGCCAGCGCCTCGACCTCGGCGTCGGCCCTGGCGCGGGCTTCCTCGGCCTCGCGGGCGGCGGCCTGCAGCTCGGGCAGGCGCTCGGGCGCGGTGGCGATCTGGTGTTCGACCTGGGCGATCTCGGCGGCCAGACGCGTCAGCGCTTCGGTCGCATCGTCGATGACGTGGGTTTCGCGGGCGCTGTCGGATTCGATCCGCTCCAGGTCGCCGGAGAGGCGGGCGACTTCGGCGGC
Organism: uncultured Caulobacteraceae bacterium; assembly: GCA_946480495.1. Next base: position 264 of record CAMLKO010000316.1, on the reverse strand, counting down.
GGCGGCCTCGACCTCGCGCTCGATGCGGTCCTTCTCGATGGCGAGCTTGTGGAGGATGGCGGCGGCGACCGTCTCCTCCTCGCGCAGCGGCCGGATGGCCTCCTCGGCGGCCTGGGCCTCGACGGTGGCGGCGGCGGCTTCGCGGGCGGTGACCTCGACGGCCTCGGCGGCCTGGATGGACTCGGCCTCGACGGCGGCCAGCGTCTCCTTCGCGTCGTGCCAGCGGGCGTAGAGGACGGCGCTCTGCACCGCGCGGATCTCGGC
>CAMLKO010000315.1 GCA_946480495.1 uncultured Caulobacteraceae bacterium | reverse complement strand
CTAACCCCTTGATACGTCCACGCTAATTGGGCAATGGTCGAGGTTCCGGGACGAGGGGACCTCATGATCAAGTCGGAGTTGATCGCCAAGCTTGCGGCGGAAAATCCCCATCTGACCCAACGCGACGTCGAACGCGTCGTGGGCGTCATCCTCGAACGCGTCATCAATGCGCTGGAACGCGGCGGCCGCGTGGAGCTGCGCGGTTTCGGCGCCTTCTCGGTCCGTTCCCGCCCGGCCCGCGCCGGACGCAACCCGCGCACCGGCGACCCGGTGGACGTCCGCGCCAAGCACGTGCCCTTCTTCAAGAGCGGCAAGGAGCTGCGCGCCAGGCTGAACGCAGACGATGGCTGAGCCCAGAAAGACCGTCATCGGCGAATTTCGCGAGTTCATCGCCCGCGGCAACGTCATCGACCTGGCCGTCGGCGTGATCATCGGCGGGGCCTTCAACAACATCGTCAAAAGCCTGGTCGACCAGGTGGTGATGCCGCCGATCGGGCTGGCCACCGGCGGCATCGACTTCGCCAAGATGCAGTGGGTGCTGCGCCCCGACAATCCATCCACCAAGGCGGTGGAGGAGGTCGCGATCCAGTACGGCGCCTTCATCAACGCCGTGATCCAGTTCGTGATCGTGGCCTGGGTGGTGTTCCTGCTGGTCAAGCTGGTCAACTTCCTGCGCCGTCAGGAAGCCGAGGCTCCCACCGTGCCGGCCGCGCCGACGCCGAGCGAAACCCTGCTCACCGAAATCCGCGACCTGCTGCGCGGCGATCGGGCCCCGCCCCCGCCCGCGCCCAAAAAGACGCCCGCCCGCAAGCGCTGAGGGGCCGCGGCAACGCGCCGTCTCAGCCGTCTGGTAAACGCCCCTTAACCCTCTTGCGCGACCACTGTCGGTTCGAGGTTCGATTCGGGGTTCTGTAATGGCCAGGGCGGTACGGCGCACCACCGGCGAAATGATCTGGGAGCTGGTCCGCTACGTCTGGACCCGGCCGGTCACCGCGCGCCTGCGAGGACTGCTCATCGCGCTGGCGGGCGGGGCGCTGGTGCTGGCCTTCGCCACCTACAACGCCGCCGACCCCAGCCTGAACGCGGCCTCCGTCCGCGCGCCCACCAACATGCTGGGCCAGCCGGGCGCGATCCTCGCCGACCTGTTCGTCCAGTCGCTGGGGCTGACCGCCTGGGTCGCGGCGCTGCTGATGGTGGTGTTCGGGGTCAACCGCCTAGCCGACCCCGACCCCAATGCTTCGCGCGGAAGGGTGCGGGTGCGCGGGGTCGTCGCGCTGTTCGGCCTGATCGCGCTGGCCGGCGTGCTGGCGACGCCCGCGCCGCCGGCGGCCTGGCCGATCGCGGCCGGGCTCGGCGGTTTCTGGGGCGATGCGCTGCTGAACGGGCTTGCGGGCCTGATCGCCATGACCACGGTTCCAGGCGCCACGATCATCGCCGGCGTCGCGCTCGGCCTGGTCGCCGCGGTGGCGCTGGGCTTCGCCGTGGGCCTCAGCCGCCGCGCGGTCGCCGACTGGTGGCTGCAGGTCACCGCCAAGCCGACGCCCTCTCCGATCCCCGTGAAGCCCGCCAAGGCGCCCAGGCCCGTGCGGCTGAGCATCGACGACGACCTTGACGACGAAGACGAGGACGACGACCGGCCGCTGGAGATCCGCCAGCCCAAGCCGCTTCACAAGGAGTCGCCGCGCGAGAGCCGCGAGAAGCAGCGCAGTTTCGATTTCGTCCAGCCCGGCGGGTTCCGGCTGCCGGAGCTTGGCATGCTGGCCAAGCCCGCGCCCCGCGCCTCGGCCTTCGACGAAGGCGCGCTGCGCCAGAACGCCCGGCTGCTGGAAAGCGTGCTGGCCGAATTCGGCGTGCGCGGCCAGATCGACCAGATCCGGCCGGGCCCCGTGGTCACCCTCTACGAGCTGGTCCCCGCGCCCGGCGTGAAGCACGCCCGCGTCGTGGCGCTGTCCGACGACATCGCCCGCTCGATGAGCGTCTCGGCCTGCCGCGTGGCGGTGGTCTCGGGCCGCAACGCCATCGGCATCGAGCTGCCCAACGCCCGGCGCGAGACGGTCTACCTGCGCGACCTGCTGGCCAGCGCCGACTACGAAAAGGCCTCGCAGACCCTGCCCATGGCGCTGGGCGAAACCATCGGCGGCGAGCCCTACATCGCCGACCTCGCCAAGATGCCCCACCTGCTGATCGCCGGGACCACCGGCTCGGGCAAGTCGGTGGGCGTCAACGCGATGATCCTGTCGATCCTCTACCGCCTGCCGCCCGACAAGTGCCGCTTCATCATGATCGATCCGAAGATGCTGGAACTGTCGGTCTACGGCGGCATCCCGCACCTGCTGGCGCCGGTCGTCACCGACCCGAAGAAGGCGATCGTGGCGCTGAAGTGGACCGTCCGCGAGATGGAGGACCGCTACCGGCGGATGTCGAAGATCGGGGTGCGCAACATCGCCGGCTTCAACGAGCGGGTGGCCGAAGCCGCAGCCAAGGGCGAGCATTTTGAGCGGACGGTTCAAACGGGGTTCGATGAACACGGCCGTCCCGTCTACGAAAGCGAGAAGATCCGGCCCGACCCGATGCCCTACCTGGTGGTGGTGATCGACGAAGTCGCCGACCTGATGATGGTGGCCGGCAAGGACATCGAAGGCGCCGTCCAGCGCCTCGCCCAGATGGCCCGCGCCGCCGGCATCCACCTGATCATGGCCACCCAGCGCCCGTCAGTGGATGTTATAACAGGCAC
>CAMLKO010000314.1 GCA_946480495.1 uncultured Caulobacteraceae bacterium | reverse complement strand
GCAGCGAGGAGGGCGACATCTGGCTCTGCCGCCTCAGCGCCGGCTGCACGAGCACGCCCACGCTGACGCCGCCGGGCCTGGAGTTTGGCCTCAGCGCCATCGCCGCCTTCGACGGGCCCGCCATCGCGCTCCTCTACCGCGCCTACGATCCGCTGCGGGGGTCGCGCATCGAGGTGCGGTTCGTGCGCGAGCCGCTGCGGGCCAAACCCGCGCCCCAGGTCATCGACAGCTTCCGCCTCGACGGTCCGCTGATCCGCGACAACTTCGAGGGGCTGGCGCTGGTGCGAAACAGCAAGGGCGGGACGCGGGTCTACATCCTCTCGGACGACAACTTCTCGGGCACGCAGAGGACGCTGCTGCTCGCCTTCGACTGGGCGCCGCCGAAATGATCCCGGCCTGCGTCAGCGACTATCGCGAGCTGGCGCGGCGGCGGCTTCCGCGCCTCCTCTTCGACTACATCGACGGCGGCTCCTACGCCGAGACCACCCTTCGCCGGAACGTCGAGGACTTCGAACACATAGCGCTTCGCCAGCGCGTGCTGCGCGACGTCTCGCAGATCAGCCTCGAAACCGAGCTGTTCGGCCAGCCGATGAGCATGCCGGTGGGCCTGGGCCCCGTCGGCATGGCCGGCATGTACGCCCGCCGCGGCGAGGTGCAGGCGGCCAGGGCGGCCAAGGCCGCGGGCGTGCCGTTCACGCTGTCGACCGTCGGCGTCTGCGATCTGGCCGAGGTGGTCGGCGGCGCGGGCGTCGCGCCCTGGTTCCAGCTCTACATGATCCGCGACCGCGGCTACATGCAGACCCTGCTGGAGACGGCCCGCGACCTCGGTTGCCCGGTGCTGGTCTTCACCGTCGACCTGCCGGCCCCCGGCGCGCGCTATCGCGACATGCGCACGGGCCTGTTCGGCGGCAAGCCGCCGCTGTCGGCCTCGATCGGGCGGGTGCTGGATGGTCTGAGCCACCCCGCCTGGCTGTGGGACGTGCAGATCCGCGGCAAGCCCCACACCTTCGGCAACATCGCGCCCGCCATTCCCGAGGCAAAGGGCACGGCGGACTTCTGGCCCTGGGTCGTGCGCAACTTCGACCCCAGCCTGACCTGGAAGGACCTCGACTGGATCCGCCAGCACTGGAACGGCCCCATCGTCATCAAGGGCGTGCTCGATCCCGAGGACGCCAAGGACGCGGTGAAGGCGGGCGCCGACGGGATCGTGGTCTCCAACCACGGCGGCCGCCAGCTCGACGGCGTGCTGTCGGGGGTGCGCGCCCTGCCGCCGATCGTGGATGCGGTGGGCGATGACCTGACCGTGCTGATGGACGGCGGCGTCCGGTCCGGCCTCGACGTGGTCAAGGCGCTGGCGCTGGGCGCAAAGGGCGTCCTGCTCGGCCGCGCCTGGGCCTGGGCGCTCGGCGCGCGCGGGCAGGGCGGCGTCGCCCACATGCTGCAGATCGTCCGCCAGGAGATGCAGATGGCCATGGCGCTGACCGGCTGCACCGATGTCCGCGAGGCCGGAAGGTCGCTGCTCACCGGCTGATCGGGCGAGAAGTACGGTTTCGCCGACGGATTCCGTTCCCTCCTATAGAGAGCGGCCGCATACTGCGGTCCTTCAGGGGTGAGGCGTGGCCGATTGGTCATGAGCATGGCGAGCACGCCGTCGGGCCGCGAGGCCGACCACGCCGCGATCGAGCGGCTGTCGCGGGCGTTCGGCCGCGTGCTGCAGCGCTATTTCGAAAAGCGCGGCGTGCGCAAGATGGACCTGGAGGACGCCGTGCAGGAGGTCTTCGCCCGGCTGTCGCGGCGCGAAGGGTTCTCCGAGCTCGGCGGCCTGCAGGAATACCTGTTCGAGACCGCCTCCAGCGTGGCGGTCGACTACCATCGCCACTGGGCCAGCCAGCGCCGTTCGGGCGAGCACGATCCCTATGACGACGCCCAGCACGCGGTCGAGGACTTCTCGCCCGAGCGCATCCTGACCGGGAAGGAGGACCTGCAGGCCCTCTACCGCGCCCTGCTGGAGCTGCCCGAGCGCAACCGCCACATCTTCATCCTCCACCGGCTGGAGAAGATGCAGAAGCCGGAGATCGCGCGCCGGCTTGGCCTGTCGCTGAGCGCGGTCGAGAAGAACCTGGTGCGTGCGCGCGACCACCTGTGCAACCGGCTGGGGCGTTCGCGATGAGCCCGTTCACGCCCCATCCGCCCCAGCAGAACCCCCGCGACGTCGCCGCCGACTGGCTGGAGCGGCAGGAGAAGGGCGCGCTGACGCCCGAGGACCAGGGCCGGCTCGACCAGTGGCTGGGCGCCGACGCGGCCCATCAGGACGCCTACGCCGAGATGGAGCGGCTCTACGCCCTGACCGACGAGCACGCCGCCGACGCCAAGATCATGCGCTTGCGCCAGGCCGCGCTCGCGGCAAGGCCGGCCAGCCGCCAGCCGATCTGGCGCGCGGCCATGGCGGCGGGGTTTGTGGCGGTGATCGGTCTGGGCGGCGCGGGCGTGGCCAGCCTCAGCGGCACGCCGTCGGTGGCGCCCGGCCCCATCGCGCGGCTGGCGGAGGCGCTCAGCGCCACGGCCGATCCGAAGTCCGCTGTCCACCGCACCGGCGTGGGCGAGCGGCTGACGCTCACCCTGCCCGATGGGTCGGTCGCCACGCTCAACACCGACAGCATCCTGAAGGTCGCCTACAGCGGCGGCGAGCGCGGCGTGCGGCTGGTGCGCGGCCAGGCGCTGTTCGAGGTGGCCA
>CAMLKO010000313.1 GCA_946480495.1 uncultured Caulobacteraceae bacterium | reverse complement strand
GGGAGGCGACGAGGCGGGAATCCTTCTCATACCGGAACCCGCCCACGACGCAGTCCGCCGTGCGCAGGCGCTTCACCTTCAGCATCGCTCGCTCGCCCGCGACATAGGGCCCGTCCAGGCGCTTGGCGACGATCCCGTCGAGCGCCCCGCCCGTCCGCTTCAACCACCGCCGCGCCTCGGCGGGATCGCGGGTGTAGGGGGTGAGCCGCAGCGACGGCGCATCCCCCGCCCCTTCGACGAACCGCTCCAGAGCCTCGCGCCGGGCGGTCAGCGGCGCATCGACCAGTGAGGCGCCTTCGCTGAACAGGCAGTCGAACAGGATCAGGATCGAGGGCGTTTCCGCCGCCAGCTTCCGGACCCGGCTCTCCGCGGGATGGAGCCGCATCTGCAGCGCATCGAAACTGAGCGTTCCGCCGGTCGGGATGGCGAGCTCGCCGTCGATGACGAACCGGTCCGCCGTCAGCGCCGCCAGCGCCGCTGCCATCTCCGGGAAGTAGCGGCCGAGCGGCTTGCCGGACTTGGCCCGCAGGTCGACCTCCCCGCCCGCCCGGAAGGCCAGGCAGCGGAAGCCGTCCCACTTGGGCTCGAACTGCCAGCCCGGCTCGTCGGGCGGGGCGTCGACGAGCCTGGCCTCCATCGGCGCGGTGTCGAGCGGGAGCGGAAAGGCCGGCATGACCAGCCAACGGACGGCCACCGCGCCCGTTCCGAGGCTGAACCTGACACAACGAGGGCCTCAGGTTCGTTTCAGCGAGACCCCGTCATGTTCCGCGTCAACGGCCGCCATGGTGACGGCCACAGACAAAGGACATCACCAATGAAGAAGCTGCTTCTCTCGATGGCCGCCGTGGCTACCCTCGGAACCGCGATGCCGGCCGCCGCCCAGAGCTGGACCTATGGCCGCGTCGCCTACGAACACAACATCCCGGGCCCGAACCGGCTGATCAACCAGCGCGAGGCCGTTCTGGCCGCGCGTATCGATCAGGCCCGCGCCCGTCGCCAGATCACCCGCAACGAGGCCCAGCGCCTGCGCGCCGAGCTGATGCGGATCGAGGCGGTCGAGCACCAGTACCGCCGCCGCGGCCTCAGCCGGGCCGAGTTCCACAACCTCAACGTCCGGCTGGACCGGGTGCAGATGCAGCTGGACCGGGCGGTCCACGATCGCCACCGGTTCGGTCACCGCTGGTAGGCTGAAAGGGGGCGGAGCGATCCGCCCCCTTCTCACATGTAGCTCATCACTTCCGGCGTCAGGTAGCCGAAGCGGCGCATCTGTTCGTTGTGGCCGACGATGATGGTGCGGACCTGCTCGGGCGTCAGCGTCTCGCGCCATTCGCCGGACTTGCCGGAGCGGAAGAAGCGGGGCGCGCTGTCGGGCTTCTCGCGATAGCCCTCCTCGTCCTCCTGCCGCTTCATCTCGTCGAAGGAGGAGCGCTGGATCGCCAGGTCGAGCTGTTCGTCATTCGGATTGAGCAGCAGGTGGGTGCACAGGCCCCGGAACACCGAGTGGGTGTGTTCCAGCATGTCCTCGTAGCGCATCACGTAGATCGCCCGGTGGGGCTTGCGGGTCCAGCTCTCCACATGCTGGCTCCAGGAGCCGTAGATCTCATAGACGCTCTGCTCCGACACGCCGGTCTCGAGGTTGCGGATGCCCATCTCCTCGATGGCGCGGTCGATGGTCGAGCCCAGGTGGTTGGCGAACGAGATCGCCACGTCCAGCGGGTTGCGCACGATGTAGATGGCGCCCGAGGTCACCTCGAAATTGATCGCCGAGACGCCGCGGTCCATGACCAGCGCGTGGTGGGTCTTGACCATGGCGAGGCCGTCGGTGCGCTCGGCGATCTGGGCCTGCACCTGCGGGCGGATCTTGGCGATCTCCTCGCGGTCGACGTCCTTGGGCGGCTTGCCCAGGATCTTCTCGTAGGGCCGGGCCGAGATGTCCCAGATGGTGTACTCGTTCATCGAGTTGATGTTCTGGGCCTTGCCGTCGTCCTCGCCCTCCAGGATCTTCAGGAGGTTGTGCAGGAAGTGCCGCGTCCAGGTGTTGCCCGACTTCGGGTAGGACGCGATCCAGAGGATGCCCGTGGGGCCTGTCTTCTCGCGGGGGGCCTCGTCCTCCTCCCCCTCGACCGCGGGCCTTTCGGCGGCCTGCGCGGCGATCGCGTCCTCGACGGGATCCTCTTCGCGCTCGCGCTTCTTCTTGGCCTTCGCGGTCATTGCGCGGCGTTCCAGTTCTCAAGCGCGGAGTGACGGAACCAGGCGACCCGGACCTGTTCGCCGCGCTGGCTGTAGCCCACCAGGTTGAGCTGGACGTTGTAGTCCGGCCACTCGGGGAACTTGCCCTTGGGCATCAGCTCCGGCGCCTGGATGATGGCGGCGATGCCCTGCAGCTGCTCCTCGGGGTGCTCGGCCGCCCATCCTTCCATGGTGATCAGGGTGCGCAGGGTCAGCAGCGTCGCCAGCTCGTGGCGGCGGAAGTCGGGATCGACGGCGCAGCGGTAGAAGGCCAGCCGGCAGCGCAGTTGCGGATAGGCCTGGAGCTGCACGGTGGAGACGCCCACCAGCTGGTCGTCCGCATAGGCCATCGAGCAGAGCTCGGTGACACGGCGGTCGCGCTCCTCGGGGCTGACCAGCCCCAGCTTGCCCCAGAAGGCCTTGGCGTCGGCCCCCAGTTTCCAGTCTTCCCTACGCCAGGCTACGGCCCACTTGATCTCGGACATGGTGTTCCCCCGGTTACTGTCCC
>CAMLKO010000312.1 GCA_946480495.1 uncultured Caulobacteraceae bacterium | reverse complement strand
CTCCGTCAGGAAGACGTTGGTGGTCAGGCCCGTGTCGTCCGAATTGAGGAAGGCGCCGGTAATGGAATCGCGGTCCATCACATTCTTGACATAGGCCATTATATTCCAACCAGCGGCTTCGTTGCTGATGATCGCGGCCAGGTTGACGTTGGTATAGGCCTTGAGCTTGTCGTAGCCCGCCGTATTGAAGATACGCGTCCACGCCTCCGACTGGTAGTACAGGTCGGTGTGCAGATCGATCAGCCAATCGCCGGCGAACGGTATCGTGTAGTCCGCCGTCAGCGTCGCCGTGTAGTGCGGCGCATTCGGCAATTCGTTTCCGGACAGATCCTTGAAGAACCCTTCGCCATGGTTGTTACCGTAATCTATGGTTGGATCCCACCCCGGATAATTCATCCCGTTGGTAATCGGAACAGGCTGTCCAGTCATGGGATTGATCGGCCAGCCGGGATAGTCCGCCAGGTCTGTGCTCCAGTCGGCGTAGTTGACGCCGGTACGGGCGAAATGGCCGCCGTTGAGCTGGAATGGCGCGTTCGTGACCGGGTCGTAACCGAATGCGTAGGCGAGTTCGCAGCCGCCTGAATTGCCGCCGCCTTTACCGCCGACATTCACCAGGTCTGGGTTTTGTGCGGTCGATGGAACCTCGCCGAGGAACAACCATTCCGGCAGCACGCAGTTGGACGGGATCGAGGGGAACGGCCGGTTGATCACCCAACCCCTGTGACCGGCCGTGCGGTCCATGATGTCGATGGCGCGCTCGCCGTCACTCACACGCGTCTTTTCATATCCAAGCTTCAGGGCGAAGCGTAGATTTTCCAGCGGACGCCAGTCTCCTTCGAATTCCAGACCCCAGATCTTGGCGTCGAAATTCATATTGACCGCCGAACGGTCGACGATCTGGGAAATCTGATAGCCGGTATAATCGTAATAGAACGCGTTGGCGTTCAAGGACATACGTCCGTCCGCCAGCGTATTCTTGGTCCCGATCTCATACGCGTCCACGAACTCAGGATCAAAGGTGCGCGGGTGAGTCACCGACTGGGCGATCAGCAGATCCGCCTCTTCACCGGCGTGATAGATGGCTACGCCATAGGGAGGAGGATTTGCCCCGCCGGCCTTATAGCCGTGAGCGTAAGATCCGTAGAGCAGCGTTTCGTCCGTGAAGGCGAGGTCCGGTTTCCAATCGATGGTGAGCCGCCCGGTCGGCTCGCGCCATTCCTGATTTATAACGCTGGCCACCGGGTAGCCGACCGTGTCGGACGCAAGCAGCCAGCTCGGAATAAGCGGCGCCTGCTTCTTGTCGACCGTCCATCGGAGACCGGCCGTGATTTTCAGGTTATCGGTGACGTTGTAGTAGGCCTCGCCGAAGACCGCATAGGAGATCAATTTGTAGGGGTTGCGGCTCAGGAAGTAATTATGCCCCTGGTCGTTGAGGGCGCCAATCGGATTGGGATCTATATAGGTACAATTGAGGATCGGCTGACCATCGGTCGGGTCCGGCGCCCTCAGTCCACGCTTCAGGCAGTCCGAGTTGTCAGATATTCCCGAAACATACGCGGCGTGGGGGGCCGACTTCCCGTAAGGTGAAAGGGCGGCGATAATGCTCAGACTGTTGATGAAGACGTAGTATTTGTCTTCCGTGTCGTACCGCAGAAAATTCGCGCCGACGCTGAAGTTGAATGCGCCCTCGTAATTCGAGCTGAGACGGAACTCCTGGCTGAACTGACGCGACTTCGCTGTCGACACGTCGACGGCGATAAGCCGGTCGGAACATCCGAGCTGCGGGTCGCAGAAGATGCCGCCGTTGGGCCCCGGCGTCAGGACGCCCTCCCGCTCGTTGGATGTCTGATCCCAGGCGCCGGGCGCGGTGTTGAAGCGGTTATAGTCCTCCATCGAGAACAGCTTGTCGGCGTTGTAGCCGGTCTCCGACGTCAAGCTGAGATCGTTGGTGAGGTCGAAACTGATCTGGAATTCAGCCAGATCGCTCTTGGCGGTGTAGCGCGGCGGAACGGTGGATTCGATTTCACGCAGATTGGTCGACTGGGTGCGGCTGACATATGGATCGTCGAGCGCCGCGGGCAAGAACACCGCGCTGAGCGGCAGGTAATAAGGCAGCGCGATGCCGTTCGGCGTCTGGAAGGATTCGGGCGCATACAGCGAGGCTGGGGCGCACCCTTGGCTGAAGCTGCCCTGAACACCGGCGAACAGGAGCGACTGACCGTATTCCGGCAGGGTCTGGTAGTGCGTCGTGGGAATGCCCGCGACACTGGTCACCTCGTCGGTCTTGCATAGTTGCTTGCCCGAACGCAAACGGTCGTCGCCCTCGTTGAAGTGTTCCCAGACCAGATTGGCTTCGACACCCTCCGCGGGCGCGAAGCGCACTGAAACCCGCGTCGACCACAAGTCACGTCCATCGATGGGGTTGCCGGTGATCAGGTTAAGGTCGTAGCCGTCGCGTTTGGTCCACGCGCCGGCGAGTCGCAGTGCGACCTTGTCGTCGACCAGCGGCACGTTGACCATGCCCTCGAGGCGGGTCGAATTATAGTTTCCTACGTCCGCCGAAAGTTTCGCTTCGTAGTGGAAACTTGGCTTCGCGGAGATGATGTTGACCACGCCGGCCGTCGCGTTGCGGCCGTACAGGGTGCCCTGCGGACCGCGCAGTACTTCCACGCGCTGCAGATCGTAGAATTCCTGCTCGAAGAAGCGGTTACGGATGAACGGCGTGTTGTTGAACGCCAC
>CAMLKO010000311.1 GCA_946480495.1 uncultured Caulobacteraceae bacterium | reverse complement strand
AGGCCGTGGCGCTGACCGGCCGCAACGGCGCGGGCAAGACGAGCCTGCTGCGGGCCATCGCGGGCTTGCTGAGGCCTGAAGCGGGAAAGGTGCGCTTCGAAGGCGCCGAGGCCGACGAGGCGCGCGCCGCCTGCCTGCACCTGATCGGCCACTCGGATGGCCTGAAGCCCGGCCGCACCGCCTGGGAAGAACTGCGGTTCCAGGCGCTCTGGACCGGCGGGACCGAGGCCAGCGCCCGGGAGGCGGCTGAGGCCTTCGACCTCGAACGCCTGCTCGACCTGGAGGTGCGGCGCCTTTCAGCCGGGCAAAGACGGCGCGTCGCGCTGGCCCGGCTGGCGGCGAGTCCCCGGCCGCTTTGGCTGCTCGACGAGCCCATGGCCCCCCTCGACGCCGCCCATCGCGCCTCGTTCGGCGCGTTCATGACCCGTCATCTCGCAGGTGGCGGGTTGATCGTCGCGGCCGTCCACGACCCGCTGCCGATCGATGCGCGCTCGGTGGAGATCGGCGGATGAAGGCGCTGGCCGTCCTTTTCCGGCGCGAGCTGTCGCTGGCCTGGGGCCGGGGCGGCGGCGTGCTGCTGGCGCTCGCCTTCTACGCCTGCGTCACCAGCCTGCTGCCGCTGGCCTCCAGCCCCGATCCCAATGTGCTCTCGGCGCTGGCGGTCGGCGTCGCCTGGCTGTCCCTGGCGCTGTCTTCGCTGCTGTCGCTCGAGCGGCTGTTCGAGCGTGATTTCGAGGACGGCGCGCTCGATCTGCTGGCCCTGGGCCCCGCGCCGCTGGAAGCCGTGGCGGCGGTGAAGTGCCTGGCGCAGTGGCTCGCCACCGGCGCGCCGCTCGCGCTCGCCGCGCCCATCGCGGCCATCGCGCTTGGCGCCTCGCCCGCCATCGCGCCGCTGCTGTTCGTGGTGGCGCTGGTCGGCGCGCTGGCCTTCGCCTTCGTCGGCGGACTGGGCGCGGCGCTGGCGCTGGGTTCGCGGCGAGGGGGACTGCTGATCGCCGTGATCGTGCTGCCGCTGTTTGCGCCGCCGGTGGTGTTTGGCGGCGGCGCGCTGGCCGCGCTCGCGGGAGGTCTCGATCCGGCCCCGGGCCTGCTGCTGCTTTGCGCCTACACGGCGGCGGCCGTGGCGCTGTCGCCGCTGGCCATGGCCGCGGCCTGCCGCAACGCGCTCGACTGAGTCACGTCGGCAACATTCCGCCATCTCTGTGAAATATCGTAGCAACCGTAACGATACAGGGTGTCCGCTCGGGACACACCCACGGAGACTAGAAGCTTATGAAATCCCCCCTTATCCGCACCGGGCTGATCGCCGGCGCCGCGCTGTCGCTCGCCGCAGCCACCGCCACGTTCGCCCAGGCGCCGGCTCCGGGTGCGCCCCCCGCGCCCCGCGCCGCCATGATGAAGCAGCACGACCCGGCCGCCATGGCCCAGCGTCTGCGCGCCACCCTGCAGCTGACCCCCGCCCAGGAACCGGCCCTGCAGGCCTTCATTTCCGCCATGCAGCCGACCGGCGAAATGCTCGACCACATGAAAGGCGCGCGCGACGACTTCAAGAACCTGACCACGCCGCAGCGTCTCGACCGGATGCAGGCGATGATGGCCGACCATCAGGCCCAGTTCGCCCGCCACGCCGACGCGATCCGCCGCTTCTACGCCGCCCTGACGCCCGCCCAGCAGAAGGCCTTCGACGCCATGCACGACGGCATGGGCTTTGGCGGCATGCACGGCGGCAAGGGTCACGGCATGGGCCGCCACGGCGGCGGACATCCGGGCATGGGCCCGGGCATGGCGCCGCCTCCGCCGGTCGCCGGCTAAGCCACGCCTTCGGTCGCGGCGCTTGCCCGCCGTGGCCGCGGACACTTAAGAAGCGGCATGTTCGCCTTCCTGGCCAACCCCGACCGCTTCATGGCCTTCTCCAGATGGGCCGCGCCGATCCTTGGGGTCGCCGCGGCTCTTTTGCTGTTGGCGGGGCTCTACCTCGGCTTCTCGGCGCCGGAGGACTACCAGCAGGGCGACACGGTGCGGATCATGTTCATCCATGTGCCGGCGGCCTGGCTTGGCATGTTCGCCTACGTCTGCCTGGCGGTCGCGAGCTTCCTCGCCTTCGTCTTTCGCCACGCGCTCGCCGATGCGGCGGCCAAGGCGGCCGCCCCGCTGGGCGCGGCCTTCACCGGGCTGGCCCTGATCACCGGATCGCTCTGGGGCCGGCCGATGTGGGGCGCCTGGTGGAAGTGGGAGGCGCGGCTGACCTCCGTCCTCGTCCTCTTCCTGATCTACCTCGGCTACATGGCCCTGCGCGCGGCCATCGACGACGAGACCAAGGCCGGCCGGGCGGCGGCGATCCTGGCGATGGCGGGGGCGATCAACCTGCCGGTCATCCACTTCTCGGTCTACTGGTGGAACAGCCTGCATCAGGGCTCGTCGGTGTTCGCCGCCGACCCGAACAGCCGCCTGCCGGGCGTCTATCTCGAGCCGCTGGTGCTGATGGGACTGGGCTACCTCGCCCTGTTCGGCTCGCTGTGGCTGGTCCGCATCCGCGCCGAAGTCTGGCGTAGGCGCGCGACCGCGCTGGCGCTGCGGCGCGCGGAGGGCTGAGCATGGACTTCGACATGGGCAGGTACGGCGCCTACGTCTGGCCGGCCTATGCGGCCGTCGCGGTCGTCTTCGCCTGGATGATCCTCGACAGCCTCGCCCGCGCCCGCCGCTGGCGGCGCAAGGCCGAGGACAAATGAGGCGCTGGCTC
>CAMLKO010000310.1 GCA_946480495.1 uncultured Caulobacteraceae bacterium | reverse complement strand
AAGCCCGCGCGGATCAGCTCGACGAGGCCGCCGCAGAGCACGGCCTGCTCGCCGAACAGGTCGGTCTCGCATTCCTCGCGGAAGGTGGTCTCGATGACGCCCGAGCGGCCGCCGCCGATGGCCGACGCGTAAGCCAGGCCCAGGTCCAGCGCGCTGCCGGTGGCGTCCTGGTGGATGGCGATCAGGCAGGGCACGCCGCCGCCCTTCGAATATTCGCCGCGCACCGTGTGGCCGGGGCCCTTGGGCGCGACCATCAGCACGTCGATGGTCGACTTCGGCTCGATCAGGCTGAAGTGGATGTTGAGCCCGTGGGCGAACAGCAGCGCCGCGCCGTCGCGGATGTTGGGCGCGATCTCGTTCTCGTAGATGGCGCGCTGGTGCTCGTCGGGGGCCAGGATCATCAGCAGGTCGGCCCAGGCGGCGGCCTCGGCGACGCTCATCACCTTCAGGCCCTCGCCCTCCGCCTTCTTGGCGGACGCCGAGCCGGCGCGCAGCGCGACCGCGACGTTCTTGGCGCCGCTATCGCGCAGGTTCAGGGCGTGGGCGTGGCCCTGGGAGCCGTAGCCTACGATGGCGATCTTCCGGTCCAGGATGCGGGCGAGATCGGCGTCGCGGTCGTAATAGACGCGCATGATTGTTCTCCAGGACTGGCAGTTCGCGCCGCACCCGCGCAACGCACGTGCAGCAAAGGCGGCGCTATCGAGCGTTTTTTCGCCGCTCCGTCAAGGCGATGCGCATAAGAAAAGGCCCCGGAGCAAGCTCCGGGGCCCAACCCTTCCGGCAGCTCGACCTTACCAGAAGAGGTCTTGGTAGATGGACAGCACCTCGCCCGACCAGGTGTCGACCAGCAGCGCATCGTCGCCGACGCGCACCCATTCGGTCCCGATCGGCGGCATCGGCAGGCGGTAGCGCCACCAGTCGAGGTAGTGGCTCTGCGTGTACCAGCCGTGCGGCAGGTAATCGCCGAAGATCCAGCTGCGCACGTACCAGCCGCTCGGGCGATGGTAGGGGACGCGGTAGCGATGCGTGGCGCGATAGCTGCGACGCCACTGGTCGGGATTGTACCAGTGGCGGCCATGGTCACGGTCGCGCAGCTGATGGCCCTCGCCCGGACGGTGGTAGCGCTCATAACGGCTGCGGTCGCCGTCGCGATGGTCGCCGGACCGGTCACGGTCGCGCAGTTCGACCCGCCGGCTGTCGTCGCCGCTGCGGCGGTCGGTGCGATGGTCATCGGTGCGGGGAGCCACGTGGGGGACGATCTGGACCCGCTGAGGCTGGCTGCGGTGTTCGACGCGCTCGCGAATGGTTTGCGTCACCGTCTCGCGGCGGTCGGTCTGGCGGGCGCGGGCTTCGGCGATGGCCTCATTGGCGCGGTCGTTGCGGCGTTCGCTGACGATGGCCTCGCGGGCGGCCTGGCGGGTGCGGGCGGCGGCGATGACGGCCTGCGCGCGCTCGTTGGAGACCGGCGGGACCGGGCGGACCGGGCGGTCTTCGTCCCGGCGGCTTTGGCGATCGGCCTGCTGCCCGTCATCTGACTGGCGGTGTTCGGCGACCCGCGCGCGGCGATCGCCGTCAGCGGTCCTGTCGCCACGTGGGGCCTGTTGCGCGAAGGCGGATGTCCCCGCCAGCAGCGACAGCGCGAACGCGGCTGTAATCGTCTTCTTCATCACTGCACTCCACAGGCCATACGGGCCCGACGCGTCCTTCGAAGCCCAAGCTGCGCCCGGCTGCCTGAACCGTGGTTGAACGAATGCAGTATTTGCAGCGGGGCCCACCGTGCCTAAGCTGAAGCTCCACACCCAGAGCGCGGGGGCGCACCGATGACCTCTCTCAGCCGCTACCTCCTGGCCGGCGTGGCCGCCGCCACCCTGGCGACCCAACCGGCGCTGGCCGGCGAACCGAAGCCCAGCAAGGTCCAGAACACCCAGAACCAGAAGGTCGCGGAGATCCCGCACTGCGCCCAGAAGCTGGGGACGGTCTCCATCGCCAACGGCGACGACCCCTACGGCTGGACGCAGTTCAACCTCGCCCCGCCCGAGAAGCTGCTGAAGGTGATCGTCCAGCGCTCCGGCTGCTTCAACCTGGTCGACCGCGGCGCCGGTTTGAACGCCGCCCAGACCGAGCGCGACATCGGCTCGGACCTTGGCCTGCAGCGCGGCTCGAACGTCGGCAAGGGCCAGGTGAAGGCGGCCGACTATGTGCTGATCGCGGAGGTCTCCGCCCAGAACCGCAACTCGGCCGGCGGCGCGCTGGCCGGCATCGCGGGAGGGATGATCGGCGGCACGGCCGGCGCGCTGCTCGGCGGCATCAAGACCAAGAAGCTGGAGGCCAACACCGTCCTGTCGCTGACCAATGTGCGCACCACCGAGACCGTCGCGGTCGAGGAAGGCTACGCCACCAAGACCGACGTCAGCTGGGGCGCGGGCGGCGGCGCCTACTTCGGCGGCTTCGCGGGCGCGGTCGGCGGCGGTTACGAGGACACCGACATCGGCCGGATCGTGACGCTCTCCTTCATCGACGCCTATTCGAAACTGGTGACCGAACTCGGCGGCCTGAGCCCCGGCGCGGCGGAACAGGCGCCGGCGCGCACCTTCGTCGCCACCGCCCCGGTCAACCTGCGCAAGGGCCCCGACGCCAGCGCCGCCTGCATCCGCGAGCTACCGATCGGCGCGACGGTCTACCCGACCGGCGCCAAGAACGGCCTGTGGTGGGAAGTCGCCGACGAGAACGACAACGTCGGCT
>CAMLKO010000309.1 GCA_946480495.1 uncultured Caulobacteraceae bacterium | reverse complement strand
AAGCCGAACTCGCCGCCGTCGGCGAACTGGGTCGAGGCGTTGACCAGCACGATGGCGCTGTCGACCAGCGCGATGAACCGCTCGGCCGCGGCGGGGTCCTCGGTGACGATGCAGTCGGTATGGCCCGAGCCATACTTCGCGATATGCGCCGCCGCGCCCTCGACGCCGTCCACCACCGCGACCGCGATGATCGGGGCGAGGTATTCGCAGGTCCAGTCGGCCTCGGCCGCGGCGTTCATCGGCGCGATGGCGCGGGCCGCCTCGTCGCCGCGCAGCTCGCATCCGGCGGCCTTCAGCGCCTCGGCGATGGGCGGCAGCAGCGTGTCCGCCGCCGCGCGATCGACCAGCAGCGTCTCGGTCGCGCCGCAGATGGAGACGCGCCGCATCTTGGCGTTGACGGTGATCGCGACCGCCTTGGCCGGGTCGGCGGCGGCGTGGACGAAGGTGTGGCAGAGGCCCTCGAGGTGGCCCAGCACCGGCGCGCGGGCCTCGGCCTGCACCCGGGCGACCAGGCTCTTGCCGCCGCGCGGGATGATGAGGTCGATGTTGCGGTCCAGCCCGGCCAGGATCATCCCCACCGCCGCCCGGTCCGCCGTGCGCACCGCCTGAACGCAGCTGGCGGGCAGCCCGGCGGCCTCCAGCCCCTTCACGACCGCAGCGTGGATGGCGAGGTTGGAGTGCAGGCACTCCGAACCGCCGCGCAGGATCGCCGCGTTGCCGGAGCGAACGCAGAGCGCGGCGGCGTCGGCCGTCACGTTGGGGCGGCTCTCGTAGATGATGGCGATGACGCCGATGGGGGTGCGCACGCGGGCGATGTCGAGGCCGTTGGGACGCGTCCAGCGCTCGGTCTCGACGCCCAGCGGATCGGGGATGCCGGCCACCGCCGCGACGCCGTCCGCCACACCCTTCAGCCGCGCGCCGTCCAGCATCAGCCGGTCGAGCATGGGGCCGGAAAGGCCGTTGGCCTTCGCCGCCTCGATGTCGCGGGCGTTGGCGGCGAGGATCGTCGCGGCGTCGGCGCGGATCGCCTCGGCCATGGCGCGGATCGCCCTCGTCCGCGTGTCGGCCGAGGCAAGACGCAGCGCCTTTGCGCCCTCGCGAGCCTCGCGGCCCATGGCGCTCATCGTCGCCTGCAGGGATGCGCCCGTGTCGTCCATGGCTGCGGCTTACACCTTCTCCTTGGCGCGGGCGAGCGCGAGGTCGTCGGCGTGGACCAGCGGCCCAGCCGTGTAGCCGATGGCCGCCTCGATGGCGTCGGAGCGCAGGCCCGCGATCTTCGCGGCGTCGGCGGCGTCGTAGCGGGAGAGGCCCCGGCCGATCTCGCGGCCCGCCTCGTCGCGGATGGCCACCGCATCGCCCTTGCCGAACGCGCCTTCGACCGCCTTCACGCCGGCGGCCAGCAGGCTCTTGCCCGACAGCAGCGCCGAGGCCGCGCCCGCGTCCACCACCAGCGCCCCGCCGGGCGCCAGCGAGCCCGCGATCCAGGCCTTGTAAGCGGCGGCGGGCGTGGTGGCGGCTTCGATGATGGTGGCGCGCGCGCCGTCCTCGACGGCTTTCAGCGGCTCGGGCCGGTCGCCGAGCGTGATGACCGTGGCGCAGCCCGCCGCTGCGGCGATCTTCGCGGCGGCGAGCTTGGTCGCCATGCCGCCGGTCCCGACGCCAGCACCCGCGTTGGCGCCGCCCGCCGAGGCTTCGATCTCGGGGGTGAGGCGCTCGACGCGGGCGATGTGGCTGGCGGCCGCGTCCTTGCGCGGATCGGCGGTGTAGAGGCCGTCGACGTCGGAGAGCAGCACCAGCGCGTCGGCCCCGATCATCTGCGCCACGCGGGCGGCGAGACGGTCGTTGTCGCCGTAGCGGATTTCCTCGGTCACCACGGTGTCGTTCTCGTTGACGACGGGCAGGGCGCCGAGACCCAGCAGCGCCTCGACCGTGGCGCGGCCGTTCAGCCAGCGGCGGCGGACCTCGGTGTCGTCGCGGGTCATCAGCACCTGGGCGCAGGCGACGCCGTGCGGTTCGAAAGCCTCCTCCCAGGCGCGCATCAGGGCGCTCTGACCCGCTGCGGCGGCGGCCTGCTTCTCCGGCAGTGTCAGCGCCTTTCGGGTCAGCTTCAGGCGCCGCCGGCCGAGCGCGACGGCGCCGGATGACACCACCAGCACCTGCTGGCCGCGCGCGCGCATCCGCGCCACGTCGGCGGCGAAGGCCGACAGCCAGGCGCGGTCGGGCTCGCCCGTCTCGCCGTGGGTGACGAGCGCCGAGCCGACCTTGACCACGATCCGTTTTGCGCCGGCGAGCCCGCTCATGGCGTCCAGCCCTGCGCGGCAGGCGCGTCTTCCATGTCGTCGTCCCCCACGACCTCTCCGCGTTGCTCGCGCACCTTACGCCAGGCCGCGCGCAGAAGCTCGCGCACGCCCTCGCCCGAAACGCCGGAGACGAGCAGGGGCTTTACGCCCGCCGCCTTCTTCAGCTCGGCCGCCTTGGCCGCGCGCGCCTCCTCGTCCAGCGCATCGATCTTGTTGAGCGCCAGCACCTCGGGCTTGTCGGCGAGGCCTTCGCCATAGGCTTTCAACTCGGCGCGCACGGTCTTGTAGGCGCCGGCGATATCGTCCTGCGTCCCGTCGATCAGGTGGATCAGCGCGCCGGTCCGCTCGACGTGGCCCAGGAAGCGGACGCCCAGCCCCGCACCCTCTGAGGCGCCCTCGATCAGGCCGGGGATGTCGGCGATCACGAACCGCTCGCCCTCCGACAAATCGACGACGCCGAGGTTGGG
>CAMLKO010000308.1 GCA_946480495.1 uncultured Caulobacteraceae bacterium | reverse complement strand
GCCAGCGCCAGCACCGGCGCGACGGCGAGCAGGACGGTCAGCCGCCTGCGGGCTTTGCGGGACTTGGGCCAGAAACTCACTTGGGAACCTCGGTCGCCTGATCGAGCGCTTTCAGAATGTCCGGCTTGTCCTTGTAGAGCACCCGCGCCTTCGCCAGCGCCGCGTCGCGCTTTTCGGTCTCGCCCAGCACCGCATAGGCCCGCACCAGCCGCACCCAGCCGTCGGGATCGTCAGGATTGGCCGCCAGCCGCGCGGCCAGCCCATCGACCATGCCGCGGATCGTCGCCTGCATGTCGGCGGGTTGTTGCGGCGGCGCTTGCGGCAGCGCCCCCACCCTTTCCACCTGCGCGATCTCGGCCCGCAGTCCGGCGGCGCGCGGATCGTTGGGCGCAAGCTCGCCCAGCAGCGCCTTCCATGCCGCCAGCCCCTCGGCCACGCGGCCGTCCTGGATGGCGGCGCGGGCCATGAAGTAGCGGGCGTGCTGCAGGCCGGGCTGCAACCTCAGCGCCTCCGCGAACGCGGCGCGGGCGTCCCCGTCGACCTGATTGTCCGCCTGCACGGTGAAGACCTCCCCCAGCATCGACCACAGCTCCGCCTCCCTGGGCGCGAGCGCCAGCGCCTTGCGCAGCGCCTCGACGGCATGGGGGTAGTCGCCGGCTTCCTCGTAGGCGGCGGCGAGGTCCTTCAGCAGAAGCGGTTCGCGCGGGTTGCGGGCGGCCAGCACCTGCAGGACCGCCGCCCGGCGGACCGGGTCGAGGCGGTCGTAGTCGCCCGCCCACTCGCGGACCCGCTGCTCGAAAGGCTGGTCCGGCCAGCCGGGGCGCCCGACCATCAGATAGAGCCCCAGCGCCACGATCGGCGTCGCCGCCGCGACGGCCAGCACCAGCCGTCGCCCGCCCGTGCCCTGCTGGATGTCCGGATGCTCCGCCGCGCTCAGCAGCCGCCGGCCCGCTTCCGCCCGCGCCGCCCGCCGCTCGTCTTCGGGAATGAGCCCCCGCTCGGCCAGCTCGTCGATCTCGGCCAGCTGGCGCCGGTGCACCGCCAACGCCGGATTCTCGGCGGGACCGGCGGCCGCGCGCGCGCCCCTCGCCAGCATCAGCATGGCGGCGGCGGCGGACAGGACGGCCGCGGCGATCCAGAAGGCGATCATGCGCGCGCTGCTACCCCAAAACCCACCGCAGCGCGAGCCGCGCGAGCCCTTAAGGGGCTATGCCTCGGCGCGCGGCAGGGTCAGCTCGACCTTCAGCCCGCCCATGGCGGAGTCCCCCAGCGCCAGCGACCCGCCGTACGCCCGCGCCAGTTCGTCGACGATGGCGAGGCCAAGGCCCGACCCCGGCGCGCTCTCGTCGAGCCGCGCGCCGCGCTTGAGCACCTCGTCGCGCTTCTCCGGCGGCAGGCCCGGGCCGTCGTCCTCGACCGTCAACAGGAACCGTTCCGGCGCGGTCGGCGTCGCCGTCACCCGCACCTTGCCCTTGCACCATTTGCCGGCGTTCTCGATGACATTGCCGGCCAGCTCCAGCAGGTCCTGCCGCTCGCCGCGGAAGCACAGATCCTCCGGGCAGCGCCAGTCGATCGTCACCGCCTTGGGCATGCAGACCCGCTCGATGGTCGAGGCGAGTTCGTCCAGCACCGGCTCCACCTGGGTGCGCTCGCCCGCCGCCTGCGCCCGCGCCGCCGCGCGCGCCCGGCGCAGATGGTGGTCGACCTGCCCGCGCATCAGCTCGGTCTGGTGGGAAACGACGTCGGCCAAGGGCCCCGGCCGCTGGCCCGCCTCGGTCATCATAACCGACAGCGGCGTCTTCAGCGCGTGCGCCAGGTTGCCGACGTGGGTCCGCTGGCGCTCGACGACCTCCTGGTTATGGGCGACCAGCGCGTTCAGCTCGGCGGCCAGCGGCTCCAGCTCCTCGGGATAGGCGCCGCCCAGCCGGTCGGTCTTGCCCTTGCGCACCTCGGCGATCTCGCGGCGCAGGTCGAACAGGGGCCTCAGGCCCACCCGCACCTGCACCATCACCGCGATCAGGATGCCCGCGCCCAGGATCACCAGCGCCGCCGCCGTCAGAAAGGCGAACCGCCGCGCTTCGGCGTCCAGCGGCGAGCGGTCCTCGGCCGCCATCAGGATCACCGGCGCGGTGCGCCCCGGCAGGCTCACCTGCATGGCCATGGCCCTGAGCGGCTGATCGAGCGGCCCGGTGGTGTCGTAATAGACTTCCTTGCCCGGCTGGGAGGCCACGCTCGCCAGCACCTCGCCGGTGATCCCCAGCTCCTGGTCGAACAGCGAACGCGAGCGCACCAGCGGCCGCATCCTGCCGCCCGGCGCATGCTCGGCCACCTGCCAGTAGCGCCCGGAATAGACGCGCAGCGACCGTGCGTCGGTCAGCTGCGGGGCGATCACCTCGCCGTTCTCGCCGACCGTCGAGCCCGCGAGCAGGCCCTGCGTGACGTCGGACAGCACGAGGTCGAAGCGCCGCAGCGACGCCTGGTGGAAGGCTGTGGTGAGAAGGATGCCCGTGACCAGCAGGGCCACGGCGCTCCAGCCCGCCGCCAGGAAGATCAGGCGGCGGACGAGCGATGGACGGCGCCTGCGCGCCGCCGTCACGCTGCGGAGACCTCTCCGGGCAGCGGCACGAGGCGATAGCCCAGCCCGCGCGCGGTCTCGATGCGGTCGGGCCCGATCTTCTTGCGAAGCCGGCCGATGAACACCTCGATGGTGTTGGAATCGCGGTCGAAGTCCTGGTCGTAGAGGTGCTCGACCAGCTCGGTGCGGCTGATCA
>CAMLKO010000307.1 GCA_946480495.1 uncultured Caulobacteraceae bacterium | reverse complement strand
ACGCGCGTGAGGGCGTTTCCGGCGACGGGGATAAGTTTCATGCGGCGCAGTATGGAGCCGCGGCGAAGGGGGTGGATAAGAAGCAGGCGGCGGGTTTGCGCCCGCCGCCTCAGTGTTTCCGGTTCAGAGGGGACCGAAGCCGGAGGAGATCAGCCGCCGAACCCGACGGCGATCTTCACGTAGGGGCCGTCCAGCGTGCGGTCGTAGGACTTGTGCTCCGTAAAGCCGGCGTCGAGGACGTTGAAGTAGCGCTCCCAGCGGTAGCCCGCGCTCATCTTGACGCCGGGCACGGCATAGGACAGGCCGAGACTGAGATCGAGCACGGGTACGGTGGCGGTTTTGTTGCGCGACGCGATGTTCATTGGCGTCTGCGGGGGCGGCGCTAGGTCGTTCAGAATATACCCGCTAGAGGGATAGACGCCGTTGAAGTAGCTGCTCCCCGCGCTTCCCGTAACCGTTGTTTTCTGTCGGCCGAAAAGCAACCCGCCGGTTATGGCCCAATCCAGGTTCACGCGGCCCGATTGATCGTTGCCGAACAGCTCTCGGCCTGCATCCCACGACAGCGTTGGCCCGGCTCCCTTGAACTCTCGATGGGCATCGAACTCCTCGATGTACTGGTGGAAGGTGGTCGAATATTTCGCCCAGTAATCCTCCGGCAGCATCATATCCGGAACGGCGCGAACATCGCCACTGGTCGCGGATTTGAAGTCGGCATAACGCAGGCCGGCGCTCAGCGACGATTCGCCCTTGCCGAGTGCGCCCAGCCCCACGTCCTTGCCGACCGCGAAATCGACGATGACGTGCTCTTCCTTCCGGTCGGTAGACGAACTTACCCTATCGGTCGGAGCGAGGAGGAAGCTGGCGTTGTACTTGTTCTGGAATGTGCCGAAGGGGGTGACCGCGGGCCCGTAAGTGGGGTCGCACCGCAGCTTTCCGACGAAGCTGAGATCCAGGCCGGGAACATAGGGGCTGTAGACCGGTCCCTGCGTGGGCCACTGGCAAACGGGATCGCCCGCGACCTTTTCCTGACGTAGAGGGCCAGCCTGGTTGGTGGTTCGACCATAGCGTACCGCCGCCGCCAGGTTCCAGGCAGAGCCTTCCGGCCGATAGGTGAGTTTCACCTCCGGCGAGTGCGTCCAGTCGAGGTCCTCCGTTTGACCGTGGACCGGATCGAGGCCTTGCGGGAAGCTTGCATCGAACGGGAAGATCGCCTCGTTCGGCGTGTCCATGCGCTGGCCTTGCACCCCCAACTCGACCGTGAACGGGAACGGCGCACCCGGCGTGTGACTCCCGAATGGTCCTGCCCCACCCGTCCAGTTCTTCGTCACCCGAAGGCCGAAGAGGCGCGGTTCGTTGAGGAAGACGTTGGTCGTCAGCCCGGTATCGTCGGAATTCAGGAATGCGCCGGTGATATTGTCCTTGTCGAAGACGTTCTTGACGTAGGCCATCACCGTCCACCCGGCGTCTTCGTTGGAGAAGATCGCGGCGAGGTTGACGTTGGTGTAGGCCTTGAGCTTGTCATAGCCCGGATCGTTGAAGATCCGCGTCCAGGCCTCGGCTTGCCGATAAAGGTCGGCGTGCAGCGTCATCAGCCAGTCATCAGCCAGCGGCAGTGTGTAGTCGGCGGTGATGGTGGTGGTGAACTTTGGCGCGTTCGGCAGCTCGTGCCCGCTGAGGTCCTTCTCGAAACCCTCGCCGTTGTTGGCGCTCGCGGGATCGTAGCCGGGGTAATCGGTAACCGGGAACCACCAGGGCGGAAACGGCTGCGTGCCGTTTCCGAAGCTTCCCTGCATGACCGTCGGATTGGGGACGTACGGCAGGTAGGTGGCGGGATCGACGCCTAGCAGGTAGGCGGTGCAGATGGACTGACCGCCGAGGTAGGGCGCATACGCCGCAATCCAGGTCGGGACCACGCAGTTCGAGGGCAGTGTCGGGAACGGCCGGAAGACCATCCAGCCTTCCTTGCCCGCGGTGCGGTCCATCAGGTCGATGGCCTTCATGCCGTTGGCGACGCGGGTGTCCTCGTAACCTCCCTTAAAGCCCAGGCGCAGGTTCTCCAGCGGCCGCCAGTCGAGCTCGAGCTCCAGGCCCTTGACGGTGGCGTCATAGTTGAAATTGATCGCCGCGCGATCGACGATTTCGGAGATCTGGTAGCCTTTGTAGTCGTAGTAGAAAGCGGCCAGGTTCGCGGTCAGCCGCCCCTCCAGAACCGTGTTCTTGGTCCCGATTTCGTAAGCATCGACATACTCCGGCGCGAAGGTCTCCGGGTGCGTCAAGTAATGTTGCGAAATATTGCCGTTGATCGTGTCATTGCAGTCGGGCGGGCAAACCGTGGCGAACACCGGGATGTGGGGCGGCGGGTTGGCGCCGCCGGCCTTATATCCTCGAACGTATGAGCCGTAGATCAGCGTCTCATCCGTGAAGGACAGCTGCGGTTTCCAGTCGAGCGCCACCCGTCCGGTGGGCTTGCGCCATTCCTGATTTAGCACCTTGCGGACGGGATAGTCGTAAGGGGCGGTTGGGTAGTAGGCGTTGTCGCCCCCGGCGAGCAGCCAGCTCGGAATCTGCGGCGCTGTTTTCTTGTCCACCGTCCAGCGTAAACCCGCCGTCAGCTTCAGGTTCGGGGTAATGTTGTAGTAGGCCTCACCGAAGGCCGCGTAAGAAAGAAGGTGGTAGGGATTGCGGCTAAGGAAGTAGTTGTGCCCGTGGTCGTTCAGGTGATGCACATCGTTGGGATCAATATAGGCGCAGAAGATCTTGTAGGTGCCGTTCGG
>CAMLKO010000306.1 GCA_946480495.1 uncultured Caulobacteraceae bacterium | reverse complement strand
TGCGCTTCGACGACCGCTTCCTCGATGAGATCAAGTCGCGCGTCCGGCTGTCGGACGTGATCGGCAAGACCGTGAAGCTGAAGCGGCAGGGGCGCGAGTACGCGGGCCTGTCGCCCTTCACGAAGGAGAAGACGCCGTCCTTCTTCGTCAACGACGACAAGGGCTTCTACCACTGCTTCTCCAGCGGCAAGCACGGCGACCTGATCAGCTTCCTGCAGGAGACCGAGCGGCTGAGCTTCGTCGAGGCCGTCGAGCGGCTGGCGGCCGAGGCCGGCATGGCGATGCCCGAGCCCGACGCCCGCTCGATGGAGCAGGAGAAGAAGCGCCAGGGGCTCTCGGAGTGGCTGGAGCTGGCCGCCGCCTGGTTCGAGGCCGAGCTGCGGCGCCCGTCCGGCAAGGCGGCGCGGGAGTATCTGATCCGGCGCGGCCTGCCTGAGACCGAATGGAGCCGGTTCAGGCTGGGCTTCTCGCCGTCCGGCCGCACGGCGCTGAAGGACTACCTGGTCGCCAAGGGCGCGAAGCCCGGTGAGCTGGTCGAAGCAGGGCTGCTGATCGCGCCGGAGGACGGGGGCGCGCCCTACGACCGCTTCCGCGACCGCATCATCTTCCCCATCGCCGATGCGCGCGGGCGGATCGTCTCGTTCGGCGGCCGGGCGATGGATCCGCAGGCGCGCGCCAAGTACCTGAACGGGCCCGAGACCAGCCTCTTCCACAAGGGCAACCTCGTCTACGGCCTGCCGGAAGCGCGAAAGCTGCTGCATTCCGGCGGAGACGATGCGCCGCTGGTGGTCGTCGAAGGCTACATGGACGTCATCGCCTGCCAGCGGGCCAACATCGCCGCCGTCGCGCCGATGGGGACGGCGCTGGGCGAGGACCAGATGGAGGTGCTGTGGCGCCTGCACCCCGAGCCCACCCTCTGCTTTGACGGCGACAATGCGGGGATGCGCGCCGCCGCCCGGGCAATCGAACGCGCGCTGCCGCTGCTGAAGCCCGGCAAGTCGTTCCGCTTCGCCATCGTCTCCGGCGGCAAGGACCCCGATGACGTACTGCGCGAGCAGGGCGCGGGCGCGCTGCGGGCCCAGCTGACCGCCACGACGCCGTTTGTCGACGCGCTCTTCACCAAGGAACGCGAGCTCGAGCCGCTCGATACCCCCGAGCGGCGGGCCGGCCTCAAGCAGCGGCTGCGGCAGGCGGCCAACGCCATCGCCGACAAGGACCTCGCCCAGGCGTATCGCGACGAGCTGCTCCGCCGGTATGACGCGCTTTTCCCGTCGTCGCGGCCGGAGCCGGGCCCAAGACGGGGCATGCGCCGGCTGCTGGGTCCCGGATCGCGCTGGCGCACGTCGGGGATGACCGACGACTGGTCGCCGCCGACGCCCGAGGGCAAGGCCGCGGCGAGACGCCTGTCCGGCGCCATCGATCCGGTGGCCGCCGCCGTGGCCAAGGGCGCGCTCGAAGACCCGCCGCGCCTGGACGAGCACCTCGAAGAGCTGGAGGCGCACGGCTTTGGCGACCCGCTGCTGGCCCCGCTGGCCCGCGAGGTCATCAACCTGCGCCTCGACGCCGATCACCTCGATCCGGAGGCGCTGACGCGTCATCTGCGCGAGCGGGGGCTGGGGGATCTGCTCGCCGATGTGGATCGCGCCGCCGCCCAGGCGAAAGCGCCCTTCCTGGAGGAGGGGACGCCGCTGGCGAGCGCCCGCGCCCAGTGGGCTCACGCGTTCGGCGTGCTCACCCGGCTGGCGGGGCTCGAGCGGGCGATGGACACGGCCAAGCGGGACATGGCGGGCACATCCAGCCCCCTGATCCACCTGAAGACCGAACGCGACCGGCTGCGGCGCGCGGTGAAGAGCGGCACGCTCTGGACCGAAGGCTAGTGCGCAACAACGCCGCAGTGCAGCAACTCGCGGTCATGCGAGGGCGCGAAGCCTTGACATGGAGGCCCTTGCACGCCATCTGCGCCATCGTGGATTTGCCGGACTGCTGACTGACATCGACCGGGCCGCATCGCAAGCGAGCGCGCCCACTCCTGAAACAGGATGTCACCCTCGCGGACGCAATCCTCTTGGTAGCACGCCTTCGCGGTTCTGAACGCGGACGGCTGCGCTGGAGCGTGCAATCGATTCGGCTAAGGGAAACCTGGCCGAAGACGCTTCCGGTGCGGCCGACTTAACGCGTCTGAAAACCGAGCGGGATAAGCTCAGGCGGGCAGCCAAGACCGGAACGATTTGGACGGACGACGGGTCTCTTTAGGGGACCAGGAACTCGGCGCACGTCAGATAGAGCACTTGTCCGGCCGGATTCCGCGCGGAATCCGATCGGCATCGGAGACCTGTATGACCACGCAAACGGCTGAGACCCCTGAAGCCGAAGCACCGGCCACCGACGGCCCGCTGCTCGATCTTACCGACGCCGGCGTCAAGAAGTTCATCAAGCAGGCGAAAGCCCGCGGCTATGTGACGATGGAGGAGCTGAACAAGGTCCTCCCGTCCGAAGAGGTGACCCCCGACCAGATCGAGGACACGCTCGCCATGCTGTCCGAGATGGGCGTCAACGTCGTCGAGGCGGAAGAGGACGCCGTCGAGGGCGAGGGCGGCGAAGTGGCCGTGCGCGAGGAAGGCGCCGTCGCCGAGACCGAATCCAAGCCCGCCTACGACCGCACCGACGACCCCGTGCGCATGTACCTGCGCGAGATGGGCTCGGTGGAGCTGCTCTCCCGCGAAGGCGAAATCGCCATCGCCAAGCGCATCGAGGCCGGCCGCGACACCATGATCCGCG
>CAMLKO010000305.1 GCA_946480495.1 uncultured Caulobacteraceae bacterium | reverse complement strand
CCGCCGAGCGGTCCACCTTGGTCGGGTCCTTGCCGGAGAAGGCGCCGCCGCCGTGGGGGGCCGCGCCGCCGTAGGTGTCGACGATGATCTTGCGCCCGGTCAGGCCGCAGTCGCCGTCGGGCCCGCCGATCTCGAAACGGCCGGTCGGGTTGATGTGCCACTGGGTGCGCCCGGTGATCAGGCCGCCCGGGATGACCGACAGCACGTAGGGCTGGATCAGCGCCTTCATCCGCTCGGACGTCGGATCGGAGCCGTCGGGCAGGATCGGCTTGTGCTGGTGGCTGACCACGACCTGCAGCACCTCGACGGGCTTGCCGTCTTCGTAGAGCAGCGTGACCTGGCTCTTGGCGTCGGGCTCCAGGCCCGGCTCCTCGCCGGAGTGGCGGGCCTCGGCGAGACGCCTGAGGATCTTGTGGCTGAAGTCGATGGCCGCCGGCATCAGGTCGTCGGTCTCGTCGCAGGCGAAGCCGAACATGATGCCCTGGTCGCCCGCGCCCTCGTCCTTGCCGTCGGTCGCATCGACGCCCTGGGCGATGTGGGCGGACTGTTCGTGCAGGTAGCAGGCGTAGTCCGCCGTCGCCCAGTGGAAGCCTTCCTGCTCGTAGCCGATGTCCTTCACCGCCGCGCGGACCTTGGGTTCGAGCGACTCGACCAGGTCGCGGGTCTCGCCTTCCGTCCCGCCGCGAACCTCGCCGGCCAGGATGATGCGGTTGGTGGTGACCATGGTTTCGCAGGCGACGCGCGCCTCCGGCCATTGGCCGAGGAAGGCGTCGACGACGGTGTCGCTGATGCGGTCGGCGACCTTGTCGGGGTGGCCTTCGGAGACGCTCTCACTGGTGAAGATGTACGACGAACGGGTCACGCGAGCGGCTCCTGCGGCGAAGGCGCGCGGACCATATAAAGATGTCCTTATGTCCGCAAGGGCGCGGCGAGCCTAGTCTTCGCCGTTCTCTTCCTCGGCCATCGACCGCACGAGGTCGAGCACCCGGCGGCGCACGCGGGCGCGCTTGATCCGGGGGAACAGCTCGGCGAGCTCGAGGCCTTCCGGCGTCATCAGGAATTCGGTGACGAACTGCTCGGACGACGGCTCGGCGACGCCGGGCGCCTCGTGGGCGGTCGCCGGATCGGCGAGGCCCTCGAAGAAGTAGCCGATGCCGGTGCGCAGCGACCTTGCGATCTCGTACAGCTTCGAGGCGCTGACGCGGTTGGCGCCGCGCTCATACTTCTGCACCTGCTGGAAGGTCAGGCCGAGATCCTCGGCGAGGCGCTCCTGGGTGACGCCCAGCGTCTTGCGGCGCTGGCGCACCCGGCGCCCCACATGGACGTCGATCGGATTGGGCGAGCGGTCGGCGTCGTTGGTGTCTGCCATTAAATGAGCTTCCGAAATCGCTGTTTTCTCGCGCTTAGCCTACTTTTTCAGCTTGTTTAAGCGCCCGTAAGCCACAACGGCCACGCTGAAGCCCAGCATGAGCAGGAAAGACCAGTCTCCCCAACGGCGGAAAAGCGTCGCTGGAGCGGCCGCCGGCAGGTCCACATCGATGACGCCCGTCCTGCCCAGCCCGAGGATCGCGCCAGGGACCACGCGGCCATAGGCGTCGACCATGGCCGAGACTCCGGTGGGGGTGGCGCGGGCCATCGGCAGGCCTTCCTCGATGGCGCGGTAGCTGGCCAGGTTCAGGTGCTGCAGGGGCCCGGTGGTGAAGCCGAACCAGGCGTCGTTGGAGACATTGACGATCCAGGCCGGGTTCACGCCCGAGGTCTGCGCGCCGGCCCGCGTGAAGCCGGGGAAGAGGCTCTCGTAGCAGATCAGCGGCTGCAGCGGCGGGATGCCGGGCGGCGCGATGGGGTGCGAGGGCGGGGCGGCCGTGAAGCCGTCGCCGACGTGGACCATCTGCTTGACGCCCCAGCGCGACATCAGGCTGTCGAGCGGCATGTACTCGCCGAAGGGGACCAGCCGGTGCTTGTCGTATAGGCCGATCAGCCCAAGCTCTCCGTCGGCCTCGCGGCGCAGGACGATCAGGCTGTTGAAATAGATGTCGGCCTTGGGCCCCGGCTCGACCCGGTAGGCGCCCAGCATCAGCGTCTGGCCGGGCCGAAGCGAGCCCGCGATGGCGTCCAGCGTCCAGGTCCCCGACGCCAGGAAGTCGTTGGCGGCGGTCGGGATGGCGCCCTCCGGCCAGATGACGATGTCGGGGGTGCGGTCGGACGGCGTGAGGGTCAGGCGGACATACTTGCCGACGATCTCGGAAAACAGCTGCGGGTCGTACTTGGCCGATTGCTTGACCATCGGCTGGACGATGCGCACGAGCGGGCCTCGGCCTTCCACCGCGTGCGCCAGGCGCCAGGCGCCGTAGCCGTAGAGCCCGCCCAGCGCGACGACCGCGACCACGACCGCAACGAGTCCCCGCCGCCCCTCGCGGACCAGCGCCGCCGAAGAGGCGACGGCCAGCGTGATCCAGGTCAGGCCGTAGGCGCCGACGACGGATGCGAACTGCGAGGGAGGCGAGCCGGCCCGCCAGGTCTCGCCCGGCAGGTCCCACGGCAGGCCCGTCAGCACGTGGCCGCGCAGCCACTCGAATCCCGCCAGCGCGCCGGCGAACACCAGCACCCGGACCACGCCCTTGGGCGCGAGCCACCGGTAGACCGCAGCCGCCGCGCCCCAGAACAGGGCGAGGCCAGTGGCCATGAGAAGCACCGCGAAGGGCGCCATCCAGGCCTGCCGGACATCGACATAGAAGGCCTCGGCCACCCACCAGACGCTGATCGCGAAGTAGGCGCTTC
>CAMLKO010000304.1 GCA_946480495.1 uncultured Caulobacteraceae bacterium | reverse complement strand
CTCCAGCGCAGCCTGCTCACCAGCCCGATCCAGTGGCTGCTGATCTTCGCGGGCGCCGCCCTGGCCTGCGCGGGTCTGGCGCGGCGCGGCGAGCGTTGGCGAGGCGCGGTGCTGCTGGGATTGGCGCTGCCGCTCGCGAGCTTGGCTGTCTACCGCAACGCCTTTCCCTATTTCTTCGCCTTCGCGCTGGCGCCGGTCTGCGTGCTGGCGGGCCTTCCGATGCAGCGGATCGTGGCGCGGCGGCCGATCGCGCTTGTCCTCATAGGCGGCCTCGTCCTGGCCGGGGCCGTGCATTACCGCGTCTACGTCCAACGCGATCAGCGCCTGCAGCGGGCCGTGGTGGCGACGGTGCACCGGATGTTTCCCCATCCGGTGGCCTACATCGACCGCGCGTCCATGATCGGCAGTTTTCCGCAGGCGGGCTTCTTCATGTCCACCTGGGGGATGGAGAACTACCGGGCCGCGGGCCGGCCGGTGCTGAGCGAGAACGCCGCGCGGCAGGCGCCGGCGTTCATGATCGTCGGGCATCCCGCGCAGGAATGGGCGCTCTCGGGCTCGCCGCCGTCCCACGCGCTGGCGCTGGCGCCGCGGGACGCTGCATTTTTGCGCGAGAATTTCATTCCCCACTGGGGTCCGATCTGGGTTGCTGGCAAGACAGTGGGGGAGGGGCGATTCGAGATGGCGATTGCCGGAACCTATACGGTGGACGCAGCGAGCGCCGTCCGCATGGACGGGCGGATGGTCGCGCCTGGCCAGACGATCAAGCTCGCGGCCGGCCCGCACCGGCTTGAAGGCGCCCCGAAAGCTGCCTTGCGCATCGGCCGGCAGCTCTATCGGCCGGCAAGCCCGCCGCCGGCGGGGCCGCTGTACTGGGGTTTCTGAGCGTGGACGTCCAACCGACCGCGCCCGCCCCCGGCCATCGACGCGCCGATGCGGCGGGCGCCGTGCAGGATGCCGGGAGCAGGATCGCCTGGTTGAAAGGGCCCATGGTCCTGATTCCGATCGCGATCGTGCTGCTGGTTTGCGCCTTTGTGTTTTCGTCCGGCACGTTCAACATCGATGAGTTTGTCCAGCTCGCGGGCGCGCAGGCGTTTCTGTCGAGCGGGTCGTTCACGGTGCCCAACGGCCCGTCCGATTTTTCGTCGCCCGACCTGGCGCTCTGGATACTCATCGCGGGCCCTCATGGCCTGACGCCCCAGTATCCCATAGGCCCGTCGGTGCTGGGCGCGCCCTTCCTGGCGGTATTTGGTCAGCGCGGCCTCATGCTGATCAATGTGCTGGCGGGGATCGGCACGCTGTTTGCGTTGTGGCGCCTTGGCAAAAGGCATTTTGGCGGGACGGCCGTCGCGATGGTCTCGGTCCTGCTGCTGGTCTGCGCGACGTTCTGGGTCGAGTACGTCTTCGCGATCTGGCCCCATTCGATGAGTGCGCTCTGCGTAACCGTCGCGATGTTGCTCGCCCTGGACTGCTTCGATGCGGAGCCGCCCGCGGACCGGAAATTTGCGCTCGGGGCGGGAGCGGTTATCGGCGTTGGCCTGCTGTTTCGAACCGACACGATCCTCGCCCTGGGGGCGATCGGTCTTGCGGCGATGCTGCTCGCCAAGCGGCCGTTTCGGATGCTCACCTTTGTCGGCCTTGGCCTGGCGCCGTTCGTCGCGCTCGACTCGGCCGCCAACTACGCCAAGTTCGGGACGTTCAATCCGCTGTCCTATGGGCAGACGGGCGGCAACACGACCTTGTCGTCGCATCTGGCGGCCATCGCGGCGCTCGCGCTCGTTTCGCTGCTACTGGCCGGCGCTCGTTTCGCGAAGTGGCGGCCGGGCAGGCGGGATTATCTGATCGGCGTCCTCGCGGTGGCGCTGATCGTCCTGGCCTCGCCGGCGGCGCGAGACTTTGCCGAGCGTTATCTGGCCGGAGCCTGGGCGCTGCTGGTCGATTCCACCACCATCCACGATCCCCGGCCCGGCGTGCATCCGCTGCCGGGGGGCGTCCTGTCGTTCTGGGGTCTTTGGAAGAAGGCGCTCGGCCAGAGCATGCCGTGGCTGGGGATCCTGCTTCTCGCCGTTCACGTGCGCAAGGACGAGCCGTTTCGGCGGTCCCAGTGGGTGGTGTTCATTCTTGCCGCGGTCTGGTCGCTGCCCTTCTTCATGATGGCCTGGCATGGGGGCATGGGCAGCAATATGCGCTACCTCTTGCCCGTCGTGCCGCTGCTGTGCGCGCTGGCGGCGCGATACCTGGTCGATTTGATCCGGCCGATGGCGAACGGTCCGCGCGTACTGGCGTCAGGGGCCCTGGCCGGTGCGATCGCGGTGGGGCTCTGGACGGTTCTGCATCCAACCGGCGACGGCGGGGCCGAGCAAATCCTGTCGAAGTGGATGCTGGCCGCCATCGCGGGTCTCGCCCTGCTCTCGGGGTTGCGTTGGGCAGGACAAGGCGTCGTGCGGATCGCCTGCGCCGGCGCGGTGGGCGCGGGCCTGGCGGCCTCGGCCTTCTTCATGGTGGCGGATATGCGCCAAGCGCAGGACGTCCGCTCGATGGCCGAGGCGTACAGCGTCGCGAACGCCAATCTCCCCGGACACACGGTGGCCTATGTACCCGCGCCCTTCATTACGCGCTGGACCTTCCGCCCCGGCCATATAGCGGCGATGCCCGATAGCCTGACCCTGATCCCCGACGACGCGCTGATCGAGCAGGCGCTGGCCAGGCGCTACCGGGTGATTGTGTGGCCTCACTACGTCGGCCCGGCGTTGCGCGTCCGCTATGGGCCGCGGCTGGTCCGCTCGGGCATCATGGG